>JAXJUJ010000224.1:0-3188 GCA_036309125.1 Acutalibacteraceae bacterium
AGCCAAACCTGTCCTTTTAATCCGTATTCGTTGGCGCAGTATCTTTCAACATTGTAATAAACGCCCATTCCGTCTGCTCTGCTGAATAAAAATGTTCCTACGGAAACGCTGCCATACGGTTGCATTGTGTAACATCCGACAGGAATCTCGCCATCAAATGTGCTTTCAATATAAATCCACGAGTGTCCGAGGAAAACAATCTGAGTACATATGTACATTTTTCCTACCACATAGTCTCCGGGGAGTTCGTCGAAAGTGGGTTTTGGCGGTTCAGGTTCGTCCGGTTCATCAGGAACATCAGGTTTATCCGGCTCGTCAGGATTGTCAGGATCATCGGGTGTATCCGGACTTTCAGGTTCGTCAGGAGCATCGGGTTCTGTTGGGTTTTCAGGATTTTCCGGCTCAGTTGGCGCTGAGGGTTCTTCAACATCTGTTGTTGGTTCTTCTGTTATCTGCGAAGTAGTTTCTTCAACCGGATAACTTACTGTTTCTTCTGCAAATGCATTAAAACTTAAAATAACAGAAAAAACAAGAACGATTGACAGAATTCTGATAAACTTATTATTCATCACATTCTCCTTCCTAAAAATAAAAAATGCGCAGCCGAAGCTACGCACGAAAATACATAGCTCCTTCTGTCGCCAAACAAAAAATTCTACTACTAAACACTTCCAAAAAAAGTAAAAGGTATGCAGAATAAGAGCATCTGTATTTTTACCTTATTTAAAGATAAAAACACCTATACTTTTCTTGGAAAAAACTATTGAATTTTTTGTTTGGCACAAATAGTGTACCACATATCTTTAAAATATTCAATAACAAATCAACTTTTCAAGCCCCAAATAAAATAATGCATATAAATTCCTTTCCGGAACAATTGCCTGAATAGGAAACATAACAATTTGACTTTTTACAAATAACATATTACAATTAAAGCGTTCTGAGGGATATATTTTACGCAAAGTTTAAAGCCTTAAATTTGTTAAAAAGGTACATAAAGGACCACAAATGGACCAAGGGGACCTGAAAGCCTTGTATATCAAGAGTGTCCTGTTCTCAAAGAGATAACAGTATATTTCTTACAATTATGGCTTGTCGGTTTTCCGACGAGCCTTTTTGTTTGTCTGAACACTTCAATCAGTTTTTAAATCTGATTCCGCTGTGTGGGTCCGCAATTTCGATACGAATAAATGTAATGACAAATGAAAACACTATTTCCAAGGGAGGTTTTATTTTGAAATACATTTGTGACGTATGCGGATGGGTTTATGACGAAACAACAGGCGACCCTGATCACGGAATTGAGCCGGGACAAAAATTTAAAAATCTGCCCGATGATTTTGTATGTCCCCTCTGCGGTGTAGGCAAAGATATGTTTTCTGAGGCATAATATCAATCACCACTCTTCAGTTTAAAAGAGTGGTGATTTCGCTTTTGAACAAAAATATTTCTCTTTATTCGAATAATAGTTTAACAATTTAAAGTATTATTACGAAAAAGCACTTGATTGATCTGACAAAAAATGTTATAATACATCAAATTTATTTTTTTAGGGGTTATATTATGGGCTTTTTAAAAGAAAACGGAGAACTTATTGTTTTCTGTGCGTATCTTCTTTTCATGATCGGAATCGGCGTTTACTTCTTTGTTCGTTCTAAATCCGGTGGTGATAAGGGTTATTTCCTCGGCGGACGCCAGATGGGTCCGTGGGTATCAGCATTGTCAGCAGGTGCATCAGATATGAGTGCCTGGGTTCTTATGGGTCTCCCTGCTTCAATTTATGCTGCAGGCATCGGTCAGGCTTGGATCGCAATCGGTCTTGGTATCGGTTATACATTGAGCTGGCTCATCGAGGCTCCCCGCCTTCGCCGCTATTCTATCGCTGCTGATGACTCTATCACTATTCCGCAGTACCTTACAAACAGATTCCGTTCAAGCAACCGTGCTCTTCAGGTTATCTGTGCTGTAATCTTCCTTATCGCTTATACAGTTTATGCTGCATCAAGCATCAAGGCTTGCGGTACTCTCTTTAATACAGTTATGGGCATTGACGCAACATTAGCAATGTACTTAGCTGCTGTTATCATTATCCTTTACACATTCCTTGGCGGTTTCTCTGCAGTTTGCTGGACAGACTTCTTCCAGGGACTCCTTATGCTCGGCGCTCTTCTTATTGCTCCGATTTTTGCACTCGGAATCATCAATTCTGGTGAAGGCGCAATGACAATGGGTCAGCTTCCTGACGATTACTGGAACCTTTTCGCTAACTGGAAAGACGTTGTTTCAGGTCTTGGCTGGGGTCTCGGCTACTTCGGTATGCCTCATATCATCATCCGCTTTATGTCTCTTCGTTCTGACAAGGATCTCAAGAAGAGCTCAAAGATCGGTATCACATGGACAGTTCTCATCCTTACATTCTCAGTTCTTGCAGGTATTGTAGGTCACTTGCTCCTTGGTGAAATTGATGACAGCTCAACAGTATTCATTCAGATGGTTCGTAAGCTCTTCCCGATTGCTCTTGTCAGCGGTCTTATCCTTTCAGCTATCCTCGCTGCAGCAATGAGTACTGCAGACTCACAGCTCCTCGCTTCATCTTCAGCATTCTCAGTTGACGTTTACAAGCCGATCATCCGTAAGAACAAGGCTTCTGACAAAGAGATGCTCTGGGCAGGTCGTTTCGTTGTTCTTGCTATCTCTGTTGTAGCTGTGCTTATCGCAGCTAACCCGAACTCAGGTACAATTATGGATCTCGTTGAAAACGCTTGGGGCGTATTCGGTGCAGCATTCGGTCCGGCTATTATGCTCTCACTCTTCTGGAGAAGATTCAACTTCGCAGGTGCAGTTGCAGGTATCATCACAGGTGCTGCTGTGGATATCCTCTGGCTCATCTTCCTTAAGAATCTCGGCATCTACGAAATCATCCCCGGCTTCTTCGCAAGCCTTATCGTTGCAATCGTTGTAACGCTCATCACAAAGGCTCCGTCCAAGCAGGTTACAGACATTTTCGACAAGGTTGCAAAGAAAGAAATCGGCGACTGATAACACAAATAAGAAAACCCACTGCAGTGATGAACTGCCCCAAATTGTGCGGACAGCACAAAAACCACTCCTAGGGTAGAAAATATTAACATTTAAGCGACATACTGACTTCGTTTTTCAAGCGGAGTCAGTTTTGTTTTTAGTTGAAT
>JAXJUJ010000225.1:0-2390 GCA_036309125.1 Acutalibacteraceae bacterium
AACAAAGTTATTATAAAGATACTACAAAAAAGGCTGTATCAAAACCGAACATTTTGATACAGCTTTTTTAATTAGTCTACCAGCTCAAGAATTGCCATTTCAGCACTGTCACCACGACGAGGGCCTAACTTTAAAATTCTTGTGTATCCACCGTTTCTTTCGGCATATTTTGGAGCGATTTCGTTGAATAGCTTTGTTACAACGTCCTCTTTTGTTATGAACTCCAATGCCTGACGGCGGGTGTGAAGCGTATTTGTTTTACCCAGAGTGATCATCTTCTCTGCCATGCTCTGAGTTTCTTTTGCTCTGGTAATAGTTGTTTCGATTCTTCCGTTCTCTAAGAAGCTTGTTACCAAGTTACGCAGCATAGCTTTTCTCTTAGCTGTGGGAAGACCTAACTTTCTTGTTCCCGGCATATCAGTTACCTCCTATTAATCTTCTTCTTTCTTAAGATAAAGACCTAAACCATTTAATTTGTTTATGACTTCTTCAAGTGACTTTCTGCCCAGGTTTCTGACCTTCATCATGTCCTCCTCGGACTTGTTGGTGAGGTCTTCAACCGTGTTGATGCCTGCACGTTTCAAGCAGTTGTAAGAACGAACCGAAAGATCCAATTCTTCGATAGTCATCTCAAGAACCTTTTCCTTCTTATTCTCTTCTTTTTCTACGATTATTTCCGTATTCTTTGCTTCTTCTGACAGATCAACAAACAAGCACAGAAGGTCGTTCATGATCTTTGCAGCCAGGCTGACCGCTTCATCGGGCTTGATTGTTCCGTTTGTCCATACCTCAACCGTAAGTTTTTCTCTGTCTGAGTGCGAGCCTACGCGCACATTTTCTACGGTATAATTCACCTTTGTTACAGGTGTGTATATGGAATCCACAGGAATAACTCCGATGACGGACTGAGCACCACTCTTGTTTTTATCGGCACTTACATAGCCTCTGCCCTTTGATAGATTGATTTCTATATAAAGATGCGCGTCATCATTAAGTGTTGCAATGTGTAAGTCAGGATTAAAGATCTCCACATCAGCATCACGCTTGATATCGTCGGCTGTTATTTCTCCGGCGCCTTTTGCCTCGATGTATACGGTCTTTGGTGAATCACCGTGAAGCTTCACCGCGATTTTTTTGATGTTAAGAATAATCTCTGTAACATCCTCCGTAACACCGGGAACTGTTGAAAACTCGTGCTGTACGCCGTCAATCTTTATAGATGTTGCAGCTGCACCTGGCAACGAGGACAACAATATCCTGCGAAGTGAATTACCGATAGTAGTTCCGTAGCCTCTTTCCAAAGGCGAAACAACAAATCTTCCGTAACGACCGTCTTCGCTAAGCTCCGCACATTCAATGTTAGGCTTTTCCATTTCTATCATTCCAAAACCCTCCTTTAATCTTCGGGATTTTCGCAGTTCCTTACTTCGAAAATCTCATATAAATATAAATTTGTATCCACTTTACCGAGGGTAAATCGTTATTATTTCGAGTACAACTCGACGATCAAATGCTCTTCGACGTCATATTCTATATCATCTCTTACTGCAAGTCTTAAAACCTTACCTGTAAGAGTGTTTCTGTCCATATCAAGCCATTGAGGAATAACACGCTTTGCGTTTTCTTCAACGATTTCCTTGATTCTTACAGAGCTTCTGCTCTTTTCCTTTACGGAAATAACATCACCGGGCTTTACAAGATATGAAGGAATGTCAACCTTATTGCCGTTTACTGTGATGTGACCGTGGTTAACGATCTGTCTTGCCTCACGTCTTGTATTTGCAAGTCCAAGTCTGAATACTACATTATCAAGTCTTGACTCAAGGATTTGAAGCAACATCTCACCTGTGATGCCCTGTCTCTTTGTAGCCATTACGTAGTACTTCTTGAACTGCTTCTCAAGCAAGCCGTAGATAAACTTTACCTTTTGCTTTTCGTTTAGCTGCAAGCCGTATTCAGATTGCTTTTTTCTGCCCTTTTTCGGGTTTTTGTTTGACTTCTTATCTATACCCAATACAGTAGGCTCCAAGCCTAATGTTCTGCATCTCTTTAGTATAGGTTGAGTATTTCTTGCCATGCTCTTTTCCTCCTTCTCTCTTAATCAGACTCTTCTTCTCTTTGGCGGTCTGCAACCGTTGTGAGGAATAGGAGTAACATCCTTGATCATTGTAACGTCAAGTCCTGTTGCCTGAAGTGCTCTGATTGCAGCTTCTCTGCCGGCACCTGGGCCTTTAACATAAACCTCAACTGTCTTCATACCATGCTCCATTGCAGCCTTTGCAGCTGTTTCAGCAGCTGTCTGAGCAGCAAACGGTGTGCTTTTTCTTGAGCCACGGAAGCCTAAGCCACCTGCGCTCGCCCATGATATAGCATTACCTGCTGTATCTGTT
>JAXJUJ010000226.1:0-14016 GCA_036309125.1 Acutalibacteraceae bacterium
CGTCACTATGCTCACGTTGACTGCCCGGGCCATGCTGACTATATCAAGAACATGATCACAGGTGCTGCTCAGATGGACGGCGCTATCCTTGTTATCGCTGCAACAGACGGCCCCATGGCTCAGACAAAGGAACATCTCCTTCTTGCTCGTCAGGTTGGCGTTCCCTACATCATCGTATTCATGAACAAGTGTGACCAGGTTGACGACGAAGAGCTCCTCGAACTCGTTGAAATGGAAATCCGTGAGACACTTAGCGAGTATGAATTCCCCGGCGATGACACACCGATCATCAAGGGTTCAGCTCTTAAGGCTCTTGAGTATGCTGGCAGCGACACATCTGCTCCGGAACTTGCTCCGATCTGGGAGCTCATGGATGCAGTTGACTCTTACATCCCGACACCGGATCGTAAGGCTGACCTTCCGTTCATCATGCCTGTTGAAGACGTTTTCACAATCACAGGCCGTGGTACAGTTGCTACAGGTAGAGTTGAGCGTGGACAGCTCAAGCTTTCAGAAGAAGTTGAAATCGTTGGTCTTACAGAAGAAAAGAGAAAGACTGTTGTTACAGGTATCGAAATGTTCCGTAAGCTCCTCGATTATGCTGAGGCTGGTGACAACATCGGTGCTCTTCTCCGTGGTATCCAGAGAACAGACATCGAGCGTGGTCAGGTTCTTGCAAAGCCCGGCTCAATCCACCCGCACACAAAGTTTGCTGGTCAGGTTTACGTTCTTAATAAGGACGAAGGTGGCCGTCATACACCGTTCTTCAACAACTACCGTCCTCAGTTCTACTTCAGAACAACAGACGTTACAGGTGTTATCAGCCTTCCCGAAGGCGTTGAAATGTGTATGCCTGGTGACAACGTTACAATGAACGTTGAGCTCATCACTCCGATCGCTATCGAAGAAGGTCTTCGTTTCGCTATCCGTGAAGGTGGCCGTACAGTTGGTTCAGGTGTTGTTACAGCTATCAACGAATAATTAACCTAACTTTTAAAGAGGTAAGTCGAAAGACTTACCTCTTTTTTTGCACTCTTGTTATTATACATTTATATGAAAGTGTATAATATGCTACATTTTTCATACATTTGTTATTGAATATACAGTTTTCTTGTGTTAGTATAAAAAATATCACAAAAAAGGATGATTGTATGAAAATTATAGCATTATTACTCACGATTCTTACTCCGTTTCTCACAATGGTTGTAGGAACTCCTTTTGCACGTTTTGATCAGGAAATTCCTGCAGCTGAAGAAAAGGTTGATGGTTTCATCAAGGGCGTTTGCCACGCTGAGCCTGATTATGAGTTGCTCAACGAAGGTAACATTGAATGGTTCCGAGATGATATTCCGTTCCCTTATGATAAAAACGGTGAGCTTTCACAGAGCTATCTTAACTGGAAAGAGGAGTCAAAAGAATTTGCAGAAAACGGTGTAAGAATTTTTGGTATTACACCTTATCCTGACGATTATATTGAATATGGACTTGATCCACGTGATCCTGAAAACAAGGAAGCGATTCAGGATATCGCACGTTTTTATGTCGATGACCTTAAGGGCATCGTAGGTGCTTTTCAGGTAACCAATGAAATGGGCATCGACAGATTTACTTTGCCTTTGACCCTTGATGAGGCAGCTGATTTTATCGGAATGCAGCTTGAAGCTATGTATCCGATCAGAGGCGATATTATTATCGGTTACAACCTCGGCGGTCTTTCGATAGTTACGCTTCCTTTTAAAATGATGGAATACCATAAGTACTGCGACTATGTCGGAGTTGATATGTACCTTGGATGTTTTGAGCCTGTACTTAAAACTCCTAAGCAGTTCAAAACTATTCTTAATTTTGTCCGTCGAGTGACAAATAAGCCGATTATTCTTTGTGAGTTCGGTTATATCGGTCTCGGTGAGCCTAAGACTGATGCTGAGAAAATCGCAATTCTTCAGCAGTACGGCTATAACAGCGAGGCAGAAGCACGTGCTGATATAGACAATTTTATCAATAATCTGACCGAGGATATGAAGGAAGAGATTATTGAAAATTACAGCGATCGTTCTGCCGCCGAAAAGGGCGACCTTATCTTTAACGGTGAATACAGTAATCACCTTTACTGTGAGCTTCAGGAAGGGTTCGGCTTGTATAATTACGAGCATACTCCCGAAGGTCAGGCTGATTTCTTTGAGGATACAATCCCGATGGTTGCAGAACTCGATTATGTAATCGGTATGTTTGTTTATTGCTGGCAGGATAGCGGTGACTGCTACGTTTGCGGTCAGGAAGAGTGTCCTGTTGAAACAAAGTGGGGACTTGTTGACTATAACGGAGACCCGAAACCGTCATACTATGCAGTAAAAGAAGCTTACGCTGACTTATAAAAACATAAAGCGACTTGCATTAAGCAAGTCGCTTTTTTATCAGAATTTTCCTCTCAGCTCTACAACCTTGCCAATAATTGTAACGGGGAGAGTTACAATTTCTTCAGCTGTAAAAACTAAAGGTTCATATTCGGGGTTAAACGGTATCAGGGTAAGACCTGTACCGTTTTTTATTACCTTTTTGATGGTAGCATCAAGGTTGTTGATGAGAACTACTCCGATTTCTCCACTTTCTATATAGCTTTGTTTGCGGACGATAACGATATCATCCTGACAGATTCGGGGAGACATACTGTCGCCAATAACCTTTAGTCCGAAATGCTCACCCTTTGCAGACATTTCGGCAGATATATCTTCGTAATCAATAATGTTTTCAACGGCTTCTGCCGGACAACCTGCACGTACATACCCGAGAACAGGGATAGTGTTTGCTCCGGTGGTGTTCTTATTCATAAGAGTGTCAATGGAAACTCCGAAGATGTCAGAAAGTCGTATCAAAGCCGCTTTATCAGGAAGAGTACGACCTTTTTCCCATTGGCTGACCGCCGTCTGGTGTACACCGCAAAGAGAAGCAAGACCACTTTGTGTTATTCCTTTTTTTCGTCTAAGATCCTTGATAACAGACATAAAATCTCTCCCTGAAGAATATTTCACATAAATATTATGAGCCATACTATTATTTTTGTCAAGTGAAAATTAATAAATATTAATATATTTATTAAATCTATTGACAAACAGAACAAATGTTCTTAAAATAATAGATGAGCTATTAAATATAGCGTGTGGCAAAATGCCTGAAAGGGAGGAGAGAATGAAGGATATTTCCAACGAAGTGATTTCACTTGAAGAAGCTCGTGCTGCTCTGCGATGCATGCGGTTGTGCAGTTTCGATGAAAACGAAGCATTAGAAAGTATTGATAGCTTTGTTTCTCGGATCCGCAAGGTCGGAACAGCAAGACTTGTTGAGGAGATTATTGAAAACCGTTTGAGTGATACTCAGAGACGGTTTATGAAAGAATATTGGTTCGAGGGGAAAAATACGTCGCAAATTGCCAGAGATAACAATGTTTCTCAGGCTAATGTCTATCGTACGATATCAAGGGCGAATGAAACTGTGAAGGAGTTAATAACACCTCTTGTAAAATATCATACGGATCTGACAGAAATAGATTTGCAGCCTTTACACATTCAGGAGCTTATCGAGATAAGCTACGCAGCAAAAAGAAAAGAAGGAAACTTAGCTGAAAAACTGAAAAATCTGCGCCTTTTAAACGCGGTTACGCCTGAGCAGTTAGCACAGGCGGTGTGCATAACCGTGAATGATATTAAAAAGATCGAAAACGGCAGTAAAGAAGTTACAGTTGATATTCTGAAAAGATACAGCAAGGTTTTCAATATTGAAATTGATTTAAAACTTATAAAGGGAAAGGGTAGATACGAATGGAAAGAGATCTGACTGAACTCAGCAAAGATTATTTTAAGGCAGCTGAAGATATCAGCTGTCTTATAGCTAAGTACAGAAAATTGCTCAATGAAGCATATGAGGCAAATAATCACCTCAAAACATATGAAATAAAAAGAAAGCTTACGATTTTTTATGATCAGAAAAGAGATGTTTTAGAAACAGCATATGCACTTCAGAATTATTATGATAAAAACAGAAGGATGGTGTTGGTATGAATGATATGATTTTAAAGGTTACTGCAAACAGACTTGAGGTTCAGAAGGATACCTACACTACAGGTGGAAGTGTTGATTATGACGGTTGCATATTTGAATTTGACAGTACATGGGATAACTTTATAAGAACCGCTGTTTTTGAATTTGGTAATTCAGACTTTGCCAGGGTAACACTTGAGTCTGATAAATGCAAAATTCCTGCAATCTGTTTACAGAAAGAGGGGATTTTGAAAATAGGTGTTTACGGAATAAATGATGATGGAGTAGTGATTACTACAAATGCTGTAGCTCATCGTGTCGAAGAAGGAATCGGTGAGGATAATAACTGGTATGAGGAGGATAACTATTTCGTTTATAATGCCATTAAGGCTATTGAAGGCTCACTTGAAAAGTACAAGGGAGAGCTTGATGAAAGGTTCAGCGATTTGCTGAGAAAGCTTCGCGAATCAGGAAGTGTGAGCGACCGTGATGTGCTCAAGGGTGAACCGTCTGAATGGTATTCTGCTTCGGAATTTAAAGATTCATCAGCGATACCTTCGTCAAAAGGTAATGAAAAGTATCGCGATTTTCTTGATTATAAGCTCAACACATTGGTTATGCAGTTTCCTGAGTATGTGTCATATAAGGAGCTTGGCGAGGACTCAAGCGGCGATTTCTCGCTTTATGCATACAATTTTGAACCGTTGGATTATGAAAAAACAATTCTCATTACAGCTTGTTTTCATTCAAAGGAGGAGGTAGCATTCATTGCTTTGTCACACTTCCTCGACGATCTTTGCAGAAATTTCAGTTCAGACAGGACACTTGCCTATATACGCTCCAAGGTTAAGCTTGTTGTAGTGCCTGTTGTAAATCCGTACGGATTTGTCAACAAAACTGATTTAAATGCAAACGGTGTGGATCTTCAACGTAATTTCCCGTACAAGTGGGATGAATGCCTCTCTGAAAATAAGGGTGGAAGTGTAGCTGACCAAAGCGAAATTTATGCTCTTTTCGACCTGATTGAGACTATTAGTGAGGATAAGTTCTGCGCGGCATTGAATATCGGCGCAGATGAATTTTATAACTGCGGGAAAATGGTGTTTTATCCGCGATTTAAGGATAACTGTCTGAAAGCAATAGCTTCAGTGGCAAACAGAAGTGTCATAGGTGACAATGACACGGCAGATAAGACTGTATTTGCCGCGACGATAAATCCGAATATCATAAACTTTCTTTCTGAACAGTTCGGAGTAAACGCTTGTTCAATCATATGGTCTACAGTTAGTAATTCAAATACAAATACATCGGTTACAAAGTTAGCTGAGCTGATAGGCAATACTGCTTTTACACTTTGTGAAAACAGTAGCCATATGCCCAAAGAGACAAAGCTTCCTTTTGTAAGACATATTTCATGGAGAAGTACGTCTGACAGCGATGTCCATTATATATACGCTGCTGATACTTCGCGTAAGGTTACGATCAGCTCATATGAGTTTAATGTAAACAGACCTTGCTGTGTAGATGTTAACGGATATGTGATCGTTAAGGCTGCAAATACCTGTAATCTCAGACTTAATCCGGTGTTGTGGCAGGATAACTCTCCCGAGCAGACATATTCGGAAAGACTTGCAATGAATGATTTTTCAGTAAATCTGCCGTTGCAGGAAGGTGTATATGTAGTTCCTTTGGAAACAGTGCTTCAGGCGTATGCTTACGATGGAAATACACAGGGCGGCGATATTTATCCTGGCAAGATAAAGTTTACTGTTGCGACTGATATAGATATTCCGTCAGCAGCGATGATCACAGGCTTCTCTTTTTCATTCAATGTTTTTGAGAGTGATGCAGGTAAGTGTATAGAAATCAGCAGACCTATGGGCGCGGCGACTGATTACACTAAACAGAATGATGTGCCGACGCAAACCATTATATATCCTGAAGAAAAAGTGACAGGAAGTGACACTCAATATAATGATTAATGTAGAAATGGAGCTTTCTACGCTTTTTCTGGCGTTAAAGCTAGCAAAGCAGGTTGAGATGTGCAGACTCAACGGTGAAGATGATTTCGAAGTTTTTCGTGCTTTTACGCATATAATAAGAGAATATGAAAAAGAAAAGGAGAAAGAGAATAAATGAGTAAAATAAGTAATATAATTTTTAACGGTAAAAGCCATTACGTCACTTCAGCTTACGGTAAACGTGCAGTGCTGAACACAGCTGCAGGTGCAACAAATCCTTTTCACTACGGAACGGATTACGGCACAAACGGGAAGAAGATTGGACAGTATGCCATTGAAAAGGGTACTGTAATGAGCTGTGGTAAGGCATCTGACGGTGCTTTGTATGTATGGGTTAAATATCCGAGAATAAATAAAAAAATGCTTCACTACCACCTTGATAAAGTGAAAGTGAAGGCAGGGCAGACGGTGCAGAGAGGAACGCTGCTCGGTTATACAGGAAAGACAGGTAAGGCAACGGGAGTTCATCTTCATCTGGGAGTTAAAGATCTGACGACGGATAAATATGAGGATCCCGAAAAGCTGGCACTTAACTATAAAGATCCGGTGGCGTACAAAAAAGGAACGTATACGGTAAATGTTAATCTCCTCAGGGTAAGACGAGGACCGTCAACAGATTATGACTATAAGAAGTTTTCGTTTCTTACACCTAATGCACAGAAGCAGATAAAAAGTCTTAATGAAGGCAATTCTGCTCACGGACTTGTGAAAGGCTGTGTTTGCACTGTGTCAGAAATTGACGATAACTGGGGAAAGATTCCGTCTGGCTGGATTTGCCTTGATTACTGCAAAGTGAAGGTGACGACGTGACGGATATAATAACAGCACTGATTGCTCTGTGCGGAACAATGCTCGGTACGTTTGGTGGTATTATGGCGGCAAACAAGCTGACAGTCTACAGAATTGAACAGCTTGAGCAGAAGGTTTCAAAGCATAATAACCTTGTTGAGCGAATGTTTCTGGTAGAGAGTTCAACGAAATCGGCACACCACAGAATAGACGAATTAAGGGAGGAAATCAAGTGAAAAAGATAAATCTTAAGGGTGTTTCAAAGCAGACCTGGGTAAGAACAATAGTGCTTATTCTGGCACTTGTAAACCAGGCACTTGTTATGTTTGGAGTTACAGATAATGAAGTTGAATTTGAAGCATGGACACGATACGCCACTTATATTTTTACTGTGATTTCAGCAATCTGGTCGTGGTGGAAGAATAACAGCTTCTCCCAAAAGGCGCAGGAAGCTGATAATTTGCTTGATTCTCAGTAACGGAGTTTCATTGTATAAAAGAAAGCCGTCCGAATTTCATCGGGCGGCTTTCGCTTTGTAATTTTGATTATTTGATGAGACTCTCGCCGTTCATTTCCTTGGGCTGCTCAAGTCCGAGGATTGTGAGCATTGTTGGAGCAATATCAGCAAGTCTGCCTGTTTCCTTAAGCTCGCAGTCATAACCAACTACACAGAAGGGGACAGGGTTTGTTGAGTGAGGTGTGAAGGGCTTTCCGTCATCACCGATCATTCTGTCAGCGTTACCGTGGTCAGCTGTGATAAGCACTGCACCACCCATTTCAAGTGTTGCGTCGCAAACCTTGCCAACGCACTCGTCAACAGCTTCAACAGCCTTAACAGCAGCTTCCCAGATACCTGTGTGACCAACCATATCGCAGTTAGCGAAGTTGAGGATAACTGCATCGTACTTACCTGACTTGATCTGTTCAACAACAGCGTCACAAACAGGGTATGCGCTCATTTCAGGCATAAGGTCGAATGTAGGAACATCAGGAGACTGAATGAGAATTCTGTCTTCACCTTCGAATGTCTTTTCTTCGCCACCGTTGAAGAAGAATGTTACGTGAGCATACTTCTGTGTTTCAGCGATACGAAGCTGAGTCATATTCTTTGAAGCGAGGTACTCGCCAAGTGTCATTGTAAGCTCTTCCGGAGGGAATGCAACTGTAACATTCGGCATAGTTTCGTCATACTGTGTCATGCAGACAAAATTAAGCGGGAAGAAGCCGTTCTTTCTTTCGAAACCGTCAAATGATTCGTCAACGAAAGTTCTTGTGATCTGACGTGCACGGTCAGGGCGGAAGTTGAAGAATACAACGCTGTCGTCAGCCTTGATTGTGCCTTCCTTATTAAGAACAGTCGGAACGATGAATTCGTCAGTTACGCCATTCTCATAAGAAGCAAGCATTGAAGCCTTGCCGCACTCAGCCTGAATACCTTCACCGTAAACCATAGCTGCATAAGCCTTTTCTACTCTGTCCCAAGCGAAGTCACGGTCCATAGCGTAGTAACGGCCTGAAATTGTTGCGATTTCGCCGACGCCGAGTTCTTTTGTTTTATTGAAAACATCCTCAACAAAGCCTGCGCCTGAAGTAACAGAAACGTCACGGCCGTCCATAATGCAGTGAACGTAAACCTTCTCAAGACCTTCCTTCTTAGCCATTTCAAGAAGACCGAAAAGGTGCTCAATGTGGCTGTGAACGCCACCGTCAGAAAGAAGACCTACAAGGTGAAGAGCTGTGCCTTTTTCCTTACAAGAAGCGTAAGCGTCCTTGAGAGCCTTGATGTCAAAGAAATCACCGTCTGTGATAGACTTTGAAATCTTAACGAGCATCTGATAAACAACACGACCTGCACCGATATTTGTGTGACCAACCTCGCTGTTACCCATCTGACCGTCAGGAAGACCAACGTCAAGACCTGAAGCACCGATTGTTGTGAACGGATTTTCAGCGAAAAGCTTTGAGAGGTTAGGTGTGTTTGCAGCTTCGATTGCATTACCCTTATCGCCGGGGTTGATGCCGAAGCCGTCCATGATACATAATACTACTGGTTTTTTCATAATTAATCACCATTCCAAAAATATGGGACGCTTTTCGGCGTCCCACGTAATAATTTTTGATTGATTATTTGCTTGCTGCCTTAACGATAGCTGCAAAATCAGGAGCCTTGAGAGCTGCACCGCCGATAAGACCGCCGTCAACATCTTCCTTGCTGAGAAGCTCGTCTGCGTTACCTGCGTTCATTGAACCGCCGTACTGAACAACAAACTTGTCAGCAGCTTCGCTGTCGTAAAGCTCAGCGATAAGCTCACGGATAGCCTTACATACTTCTTCAGCCTGATCAGCTGTAGCTGTCTTGCCTGTGCCGATAGCCCAAACAGGCTCGTAAGCGATGATGATTCTGTCAAGCTCTTCCTTAGAAACACCTGCAAGAGCAATCTTTGTCTGAGAACGAACAACTTCCATTGTGATGTTCTGCTCTCTCTGCTCGAGATACTCACCAACGCAGAGGATAACTGTCATACCGTTGTCAAGAGCTGCTCTTGTACGGTCACGTACAGTAACATCTGTATCGCCGAAGTATGTTCTTCTCTCAGAGTGACCTGTGATAACGTATTCAACGCCGCAAGCCTTAAGCATTTCAGCAGAAACTTCGCCTGTGAAAGCACCGCTTGCTGCCCAGTGGCAGTTTTCAGCACCAACTTTGATGTTTGAACCCTTTGTAGCTTCAAGAGCTGCGAAAAGGTCGATATAAGGTACGCAAACAACAACGTCACAGTCAGCATCTGCTACGAGAGGCTTGATTTCGTTGATGAGAGCTGTAGCTTCAGCAGGAGTCTTGTTCATTTTCCAGTTACCTGCGATAACTGCTTTACGAAGTGATTTATTCATCTTTGTGACGTCCTTTCAATTATTTGTTGTTAAGAGCTACGATACCCGGAAGTTCTTTACCTTCGAGGAATTCGAGTGAAGCGCCGCCGCCTGTTGAGATGTGTGACATCTTGTCAGCGAAGCCGAGCTTCTGAACAGCAGCAGCAGAGTCGCCACCACCGATGATTGAGATAGCACCTGACTCAGCAACAGCAGTAGCAACTGCGATTGTACCCTGAGCGAAGTTTTCCCACTCTGAAACACCCATAGGTCCGTTCCAGATAACTGTACCGCTACCCTTGATAGCGTTTGCGAAGAGTTCCTGTGTCTTAGGACCGATGTCAAGACCCATCCAACCTTCAGGAATATCATCGCTGTTAACAACCATAGCTTCTGTGTTAGGATCGTATTCTTTACCAACCTTGTTATCAACGGGGATAAGGAAGTTAACGCCCTTAGCCTTAGCTGTTTCCATCATCTGCTTTGCATCTTCAACACGATCTTCTTCGAGAAGAGATGTACCGATGCTGTGACCGAGTGACTTCATGAATGTGTAAGCCATACCACCACCGACGATGATTGTGTCACACTTGTCGAGGAGGTTTGTGATAACGCCGATCTTGTCAGAAACCTTAGCACCGCCGAGGATAGCAACGAGGGGTCTCTTCGGGTTAGCGAGAGCGCCACCGATGAAGTTGATTTCCTTCTGGATGAGGTAGCCGCAAGCTGCGGGGATGTAATCTGCAACACCTGTTGTTGAGCTGTGAGCTCTGTGAGCTGAACCAAATGCATCGTTTACATAAAGGTCAGCAAGGTCTGCAAGCTTCTTTGAGAATTCAGGATCGTTCTTTGTTTCTTCCTTGTGGAAACGAACGTTTTCGATGATCATAACATCGCCGTCATTAAGAGATGCAGCGAGGCTCTGTGCGCTTTCACCAACAACGTCTGTTGCCATCTTAACTTCTTTGCCGAGGAGCTCAGAAAGACGTACTGCAACAGGAGCAAGTGAGAACTCAGGCTTGAATTCACCCTTAGGTCTGCCAAGGTGTGAGCAGAGGATAACCTTTGCATTGTTGTCGATAAGGTACTTGATTGTGGGGAGTGAAGCAACAATTCTCTTGTCACTTGTGATAACGCCGTCCTTGAGAGGTACATTGAAGTCGCAACGAACGAGAACTCTCTTGCCGCTAACCTCAAGATCTTCAACGGTCTTCTTGTTAAGTGCGTCCATTATTTTCATCCTTTCAAATAAAGCTGTCGCTTAATTTTTTTCGTATAGTATTTTATAACAAAAACGGAAATTTTGCAAGTAAAATTGTGTCAAAAATTTAACATTTATCAGTATATACATAATTTGTCTTAAAATCGTTTGTTTATGCACGTTTTTGTGCAAATTAAGTGCTTACAAAACATTGAAAATACAAGCAAAAAATGCATGTCAGAAAATTAACAAATTATATTGACAATAAAGTAACAACAGGAGTATAATATTCTGCAATAAACGCAAATTGGCGTTGTTTTGGAGGTAATACTATGGCAAGAGTTTATAATTTCTCAGCAGGTCCCTCAATGTTGCCGGAAGCTGTTCTTAAAAAGGCAGCAGAGGAAATGCTCGACTATCAGGGTTGCGGACATTCAGTTATGGAGATGTCACACCGTTCAAAGGTTTTTCAGTCAATCATTGACGGTGCACGCGAGCTTGTTAAGGAGCTTTACAATGTTCCTGATAACTACAAAATTCTCTTCGTTCACGGTGGTGCATCAACTCAGTTTGCTGCTATTCCGCTTAACTTTATGAATAAGTCAGGTAAGGCTGACTATATCATTTCAGGCCGTTGGGCAAAGATGGCTTACAACGAAGCTAAAAAATACGGTGATGTTCAGATTGCTGCTTCATCAGAGGATAAGATGTTCTCATATATCCCGAAGACTACACGTGAGAGCTTCCGTCCGGATGCTGACTACGTTTACTATTGTATGAATAATACAATCTACGGCACAAAGTACAATTATATCCCTGATACAGGCGATATTCCTCTTGTTTGTGACGTTTCATCATGCTTCTTCTCAGAGCCTCTTGATGTTTCTAAGTTCGGAGTTGTTTACGGTGGTGTTCAGAAAAACGTTGCTCCTGCAGGTCTTGCAATCGTAATCGTACGTGAAGACCTTCTCGGTGATGCACGTGACTACACACCTACAATGCTTAACTATCAGACTCATGCTGATGCAGAATCTCTTTACAACACACCGCCGTGTTATATCATTTATATCTGTAAGCTTGTTCTTGAGTGGATCAAGGGCTTTGGCGGTCTTGAAGAGATGAAGGCTCACAATGAAAAGAAAGCACAGATCCTTTACGATTATCTTGAAACAAGCAAGATGTTCAAGGGTACTGTAGTTAAGGAAGATCGTTCACTTATGAACATTCCTTTCGTTACAGGTGATGCAGATCTCGATGCAAAGTTTGTAAAGGAATCAACTGAGGCAGGCTTTATCAACCTCAAGGGTCACAAGACTGTCGGTGGTATGAGAGCTTCTGTTTACAATGCTATGCCTATCGAAGGTGTTGAAGCACTTGTAGAGTTTATGAAGAAGTTTGAAGAAGCAAATTCATAAGGAGATGTCGTAATGTATAACATTCTTACACTTAATAAAATCGCTGCTTGCGGTACTGATAAGTTTGACAAAAACCTCTACGCTTACGGTGAAGATGTTGCTAATCCCACAGCGATAATGGTTCGTTCAGCTTCAATGCACGAAATGGAGCTCGATGCTGAAACAATCGCAATCGCACGTGCAGGCGCAGGTACAAACAATATTCCTGTTGAAGCTTGTGCAGAGAAGGGTGTTGTAGTTTTCAATACACCCGGCGCAAATGCAAACGCTGTTAAGGAACTTGTAATCTGCGGTATGTTTATGGCTTCACGCCGTGTTCCGGCTGCTCTTGACTGGTGCAAGACTCTCAAGGGGGAGGGCGATGCAGTAGGCAAGCTTGTTGAAAAAGGCAAGTCACAGTTTGCAGGTCCCGAAATCCTCGGTAAGACACTCGGTGTTATCGGTATGGGTGCAATCGGCTTCAAGGTAGCTCAGGCTGCTGAAGCACTTGGAATGAAGATAGTCGGCTATGACCCGTACATCTCAGAGGGTATCAAGTCAGCTATGTCAGCAGATATGGTGCTCGTTGATGATATCAACGAAATCTTCAAGCAGAGTGATTACATCACAATTCACGTTCCTCTCACAGATTCAACCAAGGATACAGTTAATAAGGATACACTTGCTCTTTGCAAGGACGGTATCAGAATTCTCAACTTCGCTCGTGGCGGTCTTGTTAAAAATGACGACCTCAAGGCAGGTCTTGAAAGCGGCAAGGTTGCAGCTTATGTAACAGACTTCCCGTCAGATGATGTTATCGGTGTTGACGGAATCATTGCGATTCCTCACCTCGGCGCATCAACACCCGAGAGTGAAGATAACTGCGCTATGATGGCAGCAGATGAGCTTATCGCTTACATTGAAAAAGGTGAGATTGTAAACTCAGTCAATATGCCTGCAATGAAGCTTGAAGCTGTGAACGGAGCACGTACTTGTGTTATCCACAAGGCTGATGCAACAGACGCTGTCAAGGCAGCACTCGGTGCAGATGCAAAAACAGCGACAAGAGGCGCTTACGCTTACACAGTTGCAGACGTTGATGCTCTTGCAGCAGTCGAAGCAATCGACGGTGTAATCAAGGTAAGAGTTATTAAATAATTATCTGAATGTTTAAAGGTGGGAGAAAAACTCCCACCTTATTTTTTATGTAGCTTAATTTATGAATTTCTCAAAATTCTCTCAACAAATTCGGGTTTGTTGAACAGATTTCAAATCGACAATTGTAGGGGCGACCATTGGTCGTCAATCCAAAACACTACAAAATCCGCTGGCAGATGCTATCTGCCCCTACGACCTCGCTCTGATTGTGATTGTAGGGCACGACAATGGCAACGCTATGCGTTGCGGTGATATATCTGCTATGCAGATGTGATATACGCCTTACGGCGTATGATATTTTGCTTTCGCAAATGTTTATAGGTTTATTGTAGACGTGCCGATATCCTGCAAATTTTACGGCGTGTCGACGAGCGTCACGCCCTACGAAAGACATTTAAAATAGAGCGACAAATTCGGGGTTTGTCGGAATCTTTAGAGGTGCAGTTTTCAGGCCCCCTTGCCTAAAGGGGGCTGGCGCGACGAAGTCGTGACTGGGGGATATTTTTAAAGAAAACAACGATATTTCAATGTTTTTTATAAAAGTATCC
>JAXJUJ010000227.1:0-17182 GCA_036309125.1 Acutalibacteraceae bacterium
GAGCTACAGAGGCAAAAAAGAAAATGGCGACCCGGAACGGGCTCGAACCGTCGACCTCTAGCGTGACAGGCTAGCGTTCTAACCAACTGAACTACCGGGCCGTGTGGTGGGAACAACAGGGCTCGAACCTGTGACCCTCTGCTTGTAAGGCAGATGCTCTCCCAGCTGAGCTATGCTCCCACAAAGCCGTCATTTTCTTTACTGTCTCGCGACAGCTTAATTACTATACTACAAGAAAATTGGTTTGTCAATAGTTTTATGAAAATTTTTCTTATTATTTTTCAGCTTTTTTTATAAGCTCAGTAATATCGCTGCCTGAGAAGACATATTTCTTGTCGCAGAACTGGCAGTTTACCTCTGTTTTCTCTTCAAGTTCAAGCTCCTTGAGAGTTTCGAGACCTGTTGAAATCAATGCACCTTCAACTCGTTCTTTTGAACAGTTGCATTTGTAAACGGGATGTGATTCGTCGAGAACCTCAAGCTCAAATTCAGAAAGGACTCTGTGACAGATTTCTTCGGGAGTCATACCGTCAGAGAGCATCTGAGTGACAGAGGGGATATCACTTATGCATCTTTCGATAGCGTCGATCGTGTCATCAAGGGCTGTAGGAAGAAGCTGGATGATGAAACCACCGGCTTTTTTGATCGAAAGGTCAGGGTTAACAAGAACGCCGAGAGCGCAGACAGACGGAAGCTGTTCGCTGATTGCGTAGTAGCTTGTGAGGTCTTCTGCGATTTCACCTGTTATGATAGGTGTCTGACCGATATACGGCTCCTTGAGGTTGAGATCCTTGATAACAGTAAGGAAACCATCTGTGCCGACAGCACCGCCTACGTCAAGCTTACCCTTTGAGTTAAGAGGAATTTCAACAACAGGATTTGTCACGTAGCCTCTTGCATTACCCCAACAGTCAGAAACGGCCATAACAGTACCTGCAGGGCCGCCACCGTTAAGACGAAGGGTAACTGAGTCATTGTCGCCCTTGAGCATACTACCCATAAGGCTTGATGCTGTAAGGAGTCTGCCGAGTGCAGCTGATGTGACAGCAGATGTCTGATGGTACTGCTGTGCCTGCTCTACCATATCTGTTGTTTCGGCTGCCATCATAACGAGTGTGCCGTCAACTGAAATACATCTTACGAGTTTATCCATTTCTTATTCCTCCGCTTTTCCGTTGTACCTTGCGACGAAAACTGCACGCTGAGTTGTGTCGCAAAGCTTATTGAACGTCATTTCATCGTAAATATCTATGATTTCAAACTCAGCATCGCTGAGCCATTTTTTATAGTCCTCAATAGGACAGGCGATTTCTCTGAAGCTTTCGCTTTCTCTGAAATATGCGCCGTCGTCATATTCAAAAATGTCAAGGCTGATTTCGACGCTGTCGTCTTCGCTGAGCTGATTCTGCCAGACACAGTAAACGTCGTCGCAGTCATAAACGAAAGTGTTGTTACCTAAAATTTCACGGTGCTTATATATTGTATTCACGTCGAAGATAAATATACCGCCGTGGTTCATAAAAAGACCGACTTTTGCGATGGTCTTGCGAATATCGTCTGCTGTTTCAAGGTGATTAAGACTGTCAAGAGTGCAGACTGCCGCATCAATTGTGCCGAAAAGGTCAAGATCAGTCATATCCTGACAAAGGAAAAGCATCGGGAGTTCATATTCATATTTCTTTTCCTGTGCCTGAGTAAGCATCATCGGGCTCGAATCAATTCC
The DNA here is from genome assembly GCA_036309125.1 of Acutalibacteraceae bacterium. Lineage (GTDB taxonomy): Bacteria > Bacillota > Clostridia > Oscillospirales > Acutalibacteraceae > CAG-488. The sequence goes on from JAXJUJ010000227.1 coordinate 1,724, forward strand.
AATCATATCGTAGCCGTACTTTGCGAGTTCGACTGTCAGGCTGCCTGTACCGCAGGCGAGGTCGAGCACAATTGCTTCGTCAATTATGCCGTGACGTTTAAGAAGCGTGCGGATAAACTCTGCACGCTTTGAATATTCGATATTTCCTGTGAGCCTGTCATAGACTTCGGCAAATGCGTTATATTCACTCATTCTTTTCTTCTATCCTCTGAAACAAAACTTCATATCCGTTGCTGCCGTACTGAAGAGAACGGTTAACACGGCTGATTGTAGCTGTACTTGCACCTGTAGCAGCAACAATGTCGCTGTAGACGCTTTTGTCACGAAGCATTTTTGCAACCTTGATTCGCTGTGAGATTGACTTGAGCTCAGTTACGGTACAAAGGTCATCAAAAAAAGCCTCACATTCTTCGTAAGAACGTAATTCAAGAACAGCCTTGAAAAGAAGGTCGATATTTTCATCGTTAATTCTCTTGCTCATAACAACAACTCCGTCAGATAGTTTGAATACATTTTAGCACATTAAATCCTAAAAGTAAAGAGAAAACGCACAATATCAGCGATAATGTGCGTTTAATTTTGTTATTCGAAATTAAATGTTCCGCTATGACTTGTGTCGGTAGAGATTATTGACGGGTTATAAGCAACAATTACTGTGTCGGGATTGAACTCTTCAATAGCTTTCGTTACACTGCCGTTGAAACTTCTCAGGTCAAGGACGAGCATATCTTCTACTTCCATTGCGAGAAAAGGTATTACACATGCACTAAAAGAATCCATAATATAAACAACACGTTTGCCGTTATCAAGTTTGTTGTTGTGTATGGTTGTTATCGATGGATTGCCTCTAAAATAAGTAGAGTAAACGAAATTATTGTAATAGTCAATTGTTTCAAGATGGCTTAAGTCGAGAAGAGTTTTTTCAAATGGACCGCTGACTTTTTCTTGGTTTTCAAACTGCACAGTGAAATCGGTATCATCTTTTGGATAAATGAGACTGAAATTTTCAGGATCGGTATACTTAAGGGTTACTTTTTTTCCTTGTGAACCAAGAAAATGATTTTCATACACATCAATGTTATAGTTTGAAAGGTTTCCGATTTCTGGATTAATACCATAATTGTATCGTGTATTAAGCTCGTTTGCAATCTGACCAGCAGCCCATACACCAGTTTCAGGTAACCAATGATGGTCAGTTTTAAAGAAACAGGAATAGTAATCGTCAAAATCTGAAGCGAGATTTTTTCTTAAATCAAGATAGGGAACACTGTTGATTGCAAGTTGGTTTACAATATTATCAGCATTGATATTATTATTGTCTTCTATTCCGTAGGGAAGCTGATTATCAGACGGACTTTCCTTTGAAGGACACTGAACATAGAGGAAATTAATATCTCTTTCATTAAGCCAGTTCGCAAAATAAGCAGTGCTTTTAACTGCATAATCGGTTGAAACAGGATATGATTCAAAGGTAAGGTAACCGTTATTCATAACCACAACGGAATCTGTACCCGAGACAATGTTCATTCCGATGAGCTTGTTGAAAGATGCATTAAGCTCAACAAACTGCATTCTGCCGAAGAGTAGGTTTGTTGTATAGTAGTCTATATTTTCTTCGATCGACCTGATAAGACTTTCGAATTGTTCGATAGCGGAAGGCTGCTCTGCTTTTATAACAGGTGTTGCATCGGCTTTGAAAGTGAAGCCGTAGTCGCCCGAAAAAGGATAATCTTTAGTCCAATCGTAGGACGGTGTCTGAGCGCCATCAGGCTGAGCCTCAGCGGCGTTTACTTCTTCAGGGTAAATGTAAAACACCTTTGTCATAACGAGCCTGAAACCTATTGTACCCATAAAAAAGGCAATTATAGAAATGAAGACTATGCTGAGAAGTTTTTTTGCATCAAAGCTTTTCATATAATCACACCTTTCTTAGAAATTGAAGTAAATAAACGGGTTGTAAGAGCCTTTGATTGTAAAGGAAAGAGAGATGATGAATGTTGCAAGAAGGGCGAGTGCTGCAACTGTTTCATAAACATTTTTATTGATTTTGATTTTCTCCTTGATTTTCGGCATTATCGGGAAGCATGCAATTATACCTGCAACGAGATAGAATTTATAGTTATCAAGGTAGAAAAGAGCTTTCATATTAAATATTTCAGCATCTGAGCAGAAGAACATTGTCTGAAGGTAGCCAAAAGCCTCTGAAAGCGACTCAGCACGGAAAATAACCCAACCAATGATAACGAAAAGCATCGTGTAGATATGACTGAAAAATCTGAGCTTTTCGGGGAATTTAGTGAGTTTTTCAAAAGCAAGAAGAACAAAGTAAAGCAGACCCCATACTACGAAAGTCCAGTTAGCACCGTGCCATATACCTGTGAGGAGCCATACAACGAATAGGTTGAAAATAAGTCTTGATTTCTTGCTGACACGACTGCCGCCAAGTGGGAAATATACATAGTCCCTGAACCAGCTGCCGAGCGAAATGTGCCATCTTCTCCAGAATTCGCTGACAGATTTTGAAATATACGGATAATCAAAGTTTTCAAGGAAATGAAAACCGAACATCTTACCGAGACCGATTGCCATTTCGCTGTAACCAGCAAAGTCAAAGAAAATCTGCAGAGTGTAAGCAATTGCGCCTATCCACGCAGTAGCGACGGACATTTCACTGCCGTTGAAGATTTCGTCTGCGATTGACGCGACATTGTTGGCTATAAGAACCTTTTTACAGAAGCCGAGCATAAATCGGTAAACACCGTCTGAAAAATCGTTGAAGTTTTCCTTGCGGAAGTTAATCTGCTCAGCGATTGTCTGATAACGTACGATAGGTCCTGCGATAAGCTGAGGAAAAAATGCTATGTAAAGAGCTACATTGAATGGGTTTTTCTGAGCAGCACCATTGCCGCGGTAAACATCGATGACATAGGACATAGCCTGAAATGTGAAGAATGAAATACCTATCGGAAGTGCAATGTCAAGAGTATCGAGGTTTGATGAAAAAATAGCATTGATGTTTTCAAGAGCAAAGGTAAGATACTTGAAAACAAACATCAGGCTGAGATTCATAACAACGGAAAGCGCAACGAACAGCTTGGCTTTGGAAAGGTTACTATCCTTGAACTTTGCAACGCCGAGGCCGAAAAGCCAATTGAACATTATTGAAGCAAGCATCAGAAGAACGAAGAAAGGCTCGCCCCACGCATAGAAAAAGATACTTGAAGCAATGAGGATTGCGTTGCGGAATGCACGCTTTTTGATTATGGGATTATAATAGAGTATGAGAACAGCAGGTAAAAACAAAAACAAAAATGTTGCTGATGAAAAAACCAAGGTCATACACTCCTTTCGTCAAGATTACTCTTAATTATACTATAAATTACGATTGTTTTCAAGTCTGTAAAAAAGCAGAGAGCGTATCGGAGCTCTCTGCTTGTATAGTTTAATTTTTATGCCGTAATAAGTCCGGTCACAAGATCGTAAATATTTCCGAGAAGGTTAAAAACGAAACCGATTATATCAAGGGAAGCTGTGAAGAATGACGGAATGCTGATGTCTGTTGCAGGAGTGCTGATAACAGCGACGGTTGATTTGCCGAGATTGATTTCGTAAAGCTTATCAAGAATTTCCTGAGCGATAATCATATTTCCGTTTGCACTCGGATGAATATCATCACCGGCAAAGTTTGCAGAGTCATCGCCAAGAGCTGTGCCGACATCGACGATTACGATTTCACCGGGATTTTCCTCACAATTTCCTTTCTTCTTTTTTGTGAAATGTAACATATCGCAGTTTTTATGTCAATAGATAAAAATCGTCGGATGTATTGATATTGCAATAAGTCGTAAATAATGTTATAATAACGTCAAAGAAAAACAAAGTGAGGTTCAGATATGGATAAGATCAAAGCTTCAGGTAAAGTTCTCATTGACGATAAGGGCAGAGAACGTATTTTTCACGGTGTGAATTTTGTTGATAAAAGTGATTACGTTTTCGGCAAGCAGAAGGTTCAGGATCTCGATGAAGAGATGATAAAGAAGATTGCTGCAAACGGTGTCAATCTCATAAGACTCGGATTCACTTGGGCAAAGGTTGAGCCTGCTCCGGGTGAATATAACGACGAGTATCTTGACAGACTCTCAGAAACTCTTGACCTTCTTGAAAAATATAATATTTATGCATTCCTTGATATGCATCAGGACTTGTATTCTTCAACAACAAATGCTGACGGTGCTCCGTCATGGGCAGTTCTTCTTGACGGTATTCCTGTAAAGCCGACAAAGTTTGTATGGGCTGAGGGCTATTTCTGGGGCAAGGCCTGCCACAGAGCTTTTGATAACTTCTGGGCAAACAAAAAGGTAAAGGGCAAGGGTCTTCAGGACTATTATGCAGACTGTTGGGCACACATTGTTGAAAAGCTTGGCGACAAGCCTGCAGTTATCGGCTTCGATATGATGAATGAGCCGTTCCCGGGTTCACCCGGCGGCAAGGTTTTCAAAAGAATTATTGCAGGTGCAGTGAAGACAATTCTTTTTGATCCCGAGGTTAAGCGCACAGACCTTATCAAGGAGCTTTTTGATAAAGAGGATCCTATCGGTAAGGTGCTTACTCATATTGAATATTCTCCGTTCCACAGAATTACAAAGTCTGCTGAAGAAATTATCAGAATTTTCGATACAAAAGTTTATGCGCCTTTCCTTGCAAAGGTAGCAACTAAAATCCGTGAAAAGAGTGATAAATTGCTCTTTATGGAAAATTGCTACTATTCAAATCTCGGCATTCCGTTCAGCGCACCGCCGATTAAAATTAACGGTAAGCGTGACGATAATCAGATTTTTGCTCCTCACGCATATGACCTTATGGTTGACACTCCGTCATACAAGTTTGCACATAACGGCAGAGTTGGCGGTATCTTCGGCGAACACAGAAACAGTCAGAACAGACTTGATGTTCCCGTAATCGTAGGTGAGTGGGGCAGCTTCGGTGACGAAACTGACGAGTGGCTTCCGCACATCCAGCATCTCTTTGAGGTGTTTGAAGGTTATCACTGGAGCCATACATACTGGGCATACATTCCGGGATTCTTTGAAAACCGTCTTATGAAGGTGTACCGTCGTCCGTTCCCGAAGGCTGTTGCAGGTACTATTGATAAGTACCACTATGACCTCGAAAACAAAGAGTTTACACTCAGCTTCACTCAGGGCGAGGATGATCATACAGATACAGTAATCGGCACTCCGTTCGAGATCGAAAAGGTAACTGTTGACGGTAAAGAGAGAAAAGGCACATTTAAAAATAATGAGCTTACACTTAAAACAAAGCCCGGCAAACATACTGTAGTGGTAAAGGTAAAATAATTAAAATCAAATTTTAAAATCCGTGATACGAAAGTGTCACGGATTTTTTTGTCAAAAGTGAGCAAATTAAAGAAATAACTTAAAAAAAGAAGAAAAAACGAGCAAACAGGTTGTTTTGTTATGAAATCAGGGTATTAAAAATGGAATTTGACCTTTTCTGACTTTTGACAGAAGGTCAAAGAAGGTCTATAATTACGACAGAAGGTCAAAGAAAGTCAAAGTCAAAAACGAAAGGAGTTGATGATATGAGTATGAGTAACGTCATCGCACAGATGATACTGGAAATGATGCAAGAGGCAGGCGAAACAGAAATTCAGCGAAACGAGCTTGCGCAGACTCTCGGCTGTGTTCCAAGTCAGATAAATTACGTCATATCGTCACGTTTCACCCCTGAACAGGGTTATATCGTGGAAAGCAGACGTGGCGGCGGAGGTTATATCCGCATTGCGCGTATAAAATATGATAAGGGCACAATGCTGATGCACGTCGTGAATACCGTGGGTAACAGCATTGATGAAGCAACCTGCAGAGCGCATATCTATAATCTCAACTATCAGAATATAATATCAGCAGATGCTTCAAGGCTGATTCTCTCTGCGGTCAGCGACAAGTGCTACCGTGAGCTTGAACCTCAGGTGCGCGACAGAGTACGCGCGACAATCTTCAAACAAATGCTATTAAACGTGAAAGGATGATTTTATATGTTGTGTCAGAATTGCGGAAAAAATGAAGCGACAACTCATATCAAGCGTGTTGTGAATGGTGAAACTGCAGAAACACATCTTTGTGTTTCCTGCGCAGAGCATCTCGGCTATGGTGATATGTTTTCAGGCTTCGGATTTAATTTAGACGGATTTTTCGGTGGACTTCTCGGTGAAAATCTTCCTTTGATAGGAACTGAAAGAGAAGAAAAATGCCCGAAATGCGGTTACACCTTCTCAGATATTGCAAAAAGCGGAAGAGTCGGCTGTGCTGATTGCTACAGAAAATTTTACGACAAGCTTCTGCCTTCTTTGCAGAGAATTCACGGTAAAATCAAACACACGGGTAAGCAGGCTATGGTGCCCGTTGATGTGAAAAGTGAGCCGAAAATCAATCCGGTCGCAAAACTGAAGGAAGATTTGCAGAAAGCGATTGAAGAACAGAATTTTGAACAGGCAGCAGTTCTTCGAGACAGAATAAAAGAAATGGAGGCGGACAATAATGAATAAGTGGTACGTTGAAAACGGCGAACAGGGCGATATTGTTATCAGCACACGTGTCCGTCTTGCAAGAAATCTTGAGGACTATCCCTTCCCGTGCCGTCTTACTGTAAAAGGCAAGGAAAAGGTTTGTGAAGAAATTAAAAATGCTATTCTCTCTGATGACAGCTGGGGATTCGGCTATACTTGGATGAAGGATTTCACAAGAGCGCAGTCTGTTTCTCTTGCGGAAAGACATCTCATCAGCCCTGAATTTGCATCTGACAGAGCAGGCAGAGCCTTGCTTCTTACTGATGATGAAGCTGTATCAATAATGCTTTGCGAGGAGGATCATATCCGCCTTCAGGTTATGATGGCAGGTCTTGCACTCAAAGAGGCATACAGCGTTGCAGATAAAATCGATAACATCATTTCTTCAAAGCTTAACTACGCTTATGATGACAGAATCGGCTATCTTACACAGTGTCCGACTAATCTCGGTACTGCGATGAGAGCATCGGTTATGCTTCACTTGCCTGCACTCACACGTTGCGGACAGATCGGCAAGCTTGCTTCGACAGTATCAAAGCTCGGTCTTGTTATCCGTGGCGCATACGGTGAAGGCAGCAGTCCGAAGGGTGACATCTATCAGCTTAGCAATCAGATAACTCTCGGAATTTCAGAAGAGGCTGCACTCAACAATCTTCAGTCAATCACACTTCAGCTTGTAGCTCAGGAAAGAGCAGCTGCAGAAAAACTTATAGAAAACCCCATCGAGGAGGACAGAATCTTCCGTGCCTGGGGCATACTCAAAAACGCAAGGGTACTCAGTGGTGACGAGTTTATGGAGCTTTCGTCACTTTTAAGAATGGGTATCTCTAATAAGTCTATCGACTTTGATATAGCAACTCTCAATGAACTCACTACAAGAGTCCAGCCTGCAACGATAAATGCCGCAGAGGGCAAGGAGCTGAACTCACAGCAGAGAGATATTCTCCGTGCAAAGTGGGTAAGAGAGGCTCTTGAATAATATTTAAAAGCTCCGTTTTTACGGAGCTTTGTTTTTTAGTACAGATTAACAGGGAGGAGATAAATATGTACAAATTCACAGGATTTACTCAAAAGGCAAATATCGCACTTAATTCAGCGATAGAATATGCAGAGAATCTCGGACACACTTATATAGGCAGTGAGCATCTTCTGCTTGGACTTATAACCGGTGAAGGTAGTATTGCAAACACTGCACTCAGGTCACATGGAGTAACTTTTGAAAAAATTGAAAGTGCTGTTCGTACTGAGATAGGCGTAGGAACTCCCACGGTTCTTTCACCGAATGACTTTACTCCAAGAAGTAAAAATATCATTGAAAATTCAGTCTCTTTGGCGAAAGCGTCAGGTCAGAGCTTTGTAGGTACGGAACATATTCTTTCTGCTATAATCAAAGATTCTACCTGCTATGCGATGAATTTGCTTAACGAGATAGGCGTTTCAACAAACGATATTCTCGCAGAATTAAACCGATTTGATTCATCAGATAAGGGCAAGTCGGACCACAGAACAGACAGTAAGTCGAAAGGTAACTCCAAAACTCCTACCCTTGAACAGTTCGGCAGGGATCTTACAGATATTGCAAAGCAGGGAAAAATTGATCCCGTCATAGGCAGACAGAAAGAGATAGAACGTGTAGTTCAGATTCTTTGCCGAAGAACCAAAAATAATCCTTGCCTTATCGGTGAACCCGGTGTCGGTAAAACAGCGATAGCTGAGGGTCTTGCACTGAAAATTTCTTCAGGTGAGGTACCCGAACTGCTCAAAGACAAAAGGATAGTTGCGCTTGATCTTACAAGTATGGTTGCAGGTACGAAGTATCGCGGTGATTTTGAAGAGAGAATCAAAGCTGCGATTGAAGAGGTTTCAAAGTCGGGAAATATAATTCTCTTCATTGACGAGGTGCATACGCTTATCGGTGCAGGTTCTGCAGAGGGGGCAGTAGATGCCGCTAATATTCTCAAGCCTGCACTTGCAAGGGGCGAGATGCAGGTCATAGGTGCTACGACGCTTGAAGAATACAGAAAGAATATCGAAAAAGATTCAGCACTTGAAAGACGTTTTCAGCCTGTTGTGGTAGGTGAGCCGAGCGAAGAGGAAGCAGTGGAAATACTCAAGGGATTACGTGACAAATATGAGGCGCATCACAAGGTGAAAATTACAGACGGAGCTATTGAGGCGGCTGTTCATATGTCAGTGCGATATATCGGAGACCGTTTTCTGCCCGACAAGGCGATTGATCTTGTTGATGAAGCGGCATCCAAGGTCAGACTGCGTGCATACACACCGCCTGAAGAAATCCGCGAGCTTGAGGATAAAGTGAAGCATATATCAGAAGAAAAACGTACAGCGGTAAACAGTCAGAATTTTGAACGTGCGGCTGCTTTGCGTGATGAAGAAAAGGAGATCAAAACACAGCTCACAAAGCTCCAGGAGGAATGGCAGAAGAAAACAACGGAAACAAACGGTGAGGTTACGCCCGATGAAATTGCTTCGGTTGTGTCGGAATGGACACATATTCCTGTCGTACAACTGACTCAGGAAGAAAGTCAGCGGCTTCTTAAAATGGAAGAGGAGCTGCATCGCAGAATTGTAGGTCAGGATACAGCAGTTTCTGCAGTTTCAAAGGCGATAAGACGAGGCAGGGTAGGTCTCAAGGATCCGAACAGACCTACAGGCTCATTTATTTTCCTTGGTCCAACAGGTGTTGGTAAAACCGAATTGTGCAAAACCCTTGCGGCTACTCTTTTCGGCGACGAAAATGCGATGATACGATTTGATATGTCCGAATATATGGAGAAGCATAATACGTCACGTCTTGTCGGTTCACCTCCGGGCTATGTCGGATATGATGAAGGCGGTCAGCTGACTGAAAAAGTCCGTAGAAAGCCGTACAGCGTTATACTTTTCGATGAGATAGAAAAGGCTCATCCTGATGTTTTCAATATGCTGCTGCAGATTCTTGATGACGGTATCCTTACGGATTCTCAGGGCAGAAAGGTTGATTTCAAAAACAGCATTGTGATTATGACTTCGAACATCGGCGCAAAGCTTATCAGCAATACGGGTGCGAAATCGCTCGGCTTCAGCGGTAGCGAAAATGAAGGAGTTATGAGTCATTCAGCGATACGCGATGCTGTTATGGGTGAGCTTAAAAAGAGCTTCCGTCCTGAATTCCTTAACCGTGTTGATGATATAATTGTTTTTGAACAGCTTTCAAAGGAAAATATCAAAGAGATTGCAAGAAGGCTTCTTTCAAATCTTTCAAAAAGAGTCGCAGGTTTGGGGATTGAGATTGAGTTTGATGAAAGTGCTGTTGAAAAAATTGCAGACGAAGGCTTTGATCCCATATACGGAGCAAGACCGTTGAAGCGTGCTATTCAATCTCAGATTGAAGACAGACTCAGCGAGGAAATGCTCGAAGAAAAAATAAAAGCAGGTGAAAAATACACCTGCAGTTTTAAAGATAATAAGTTTATACTGTTTCCCTGAAGAAAAGAGGCTTTTAAAGCCTCTTTTTATTCTTGTCTGAAAATTATAAATGTTGCTTTTGAGAAAAAGTCTGAGTCGAAAGGTATCTGTCCGAAAAGAATAGGATACGATGCAGTAAAAGCAACTGCCAATAAAAACAAAAGAAGATTTTTGCTGAAAAATACATTGAGCTTTATAAATATTTCTTCATAATTTTTGCTGTTATAAAGGGTAAGCAGTGAACACATCAACGGCACGAGAATTAAAAATACAGTCTGGGTGTTTTCACTCATTGCAAAACCCCATACGCTCAGCAATACAGAAACGACAAGTGATATCGCAGCAAGAAAATGCTTCGTCATTATAAATCTTATCAGAAAGAAAAGCAAAACTGCGACAAGCGGAATTGAAGCGAGAATAAAGTCTGCCAGAACCTGAATGTGAGTGTTTGAAAAATGAATAATGTGAACTGAGAGATGATATGAACTGAACTGTTCACTGTAAAACTCTGCCTGTTCGAGAGCTTTTGTCAGGATAAATGCACCGGCAGAAGCAACGGCAGAAACTGAAGCGATTACCTTCTCTTTTCTGAGGAAAAGTGTGCCGACGATTGACGGAACGAAAAACAGAAGCGTCAACGGTTGAGCAACAACACAAAGCCCTGAAAAAACAGGTGCGAGAAATCTGAGCTTTCCGTTACAGGCGAGTGTCAGAAGAAAAAATGTGAGCGACAGCAGAATATGAATATCATCTGTCAGAAAGATTAAGTTACAGGAAATAACAGAAAGAAAAGCGAAAACGGGAAGATATATGCTTTTACTGTCATTTAAAAAACGGGAGAAAAACAAAGCAGCACCAATGCAGACAAGCAGACGCAGAGAAAGAACGGCAGGATTTTCAAATCCGTCGTATAAAAGGCTCAGCGTTACGAGAACTGCAAAAGGAGCAAGAATATATTTTGTTTTTTCAAAGAAAGTCTTGAGTTCCATCTTTACATTCCTAACAGCTTCGCAAATGATGCGGCATAAATAATATACAAAACTACAAAGATAAAGTTCTTTTTGAAAAATTCTGTTACTTTCCCGATAGCCATACAAACAGGTTCGTTTTTACGGTAAAGCATAAAAAGGTAAAGGATACATTGGCTTGTGATTATCGCTGAAGTCCAACGATTCCAGTTAAGTCCGAAAATATAAGCAGGGACAGAGGACAACGGATGAATAAGACAAAGGAAAAGAACGAACTTTTCAGATTTATCAGAGCTGTTTCTGATTGCTTTTATCCATCCGTAAGCAAAAAGAATGAAAATCGGGGCAAAAATTACAACAATTCCGAGCAGATTTGAAGCTGACATTGTTGATGTGATGTTGTCACGGATATAGTCAACGCCTGTCATATATTCATTCGGGACAACTGATTGCAACCATTCCCTCGTGAGCGGTATATCGGTTTTTTCAAGCATAAAGTCAATCATCTCTTCGGTTGAGCCGAAGCCGTCAGCATTTCTTGCCTTGACAGTGTAAAGCCCCAGTGCAATGAGCGAGATGTATGTAACGCCGCAGAGTATTCCGTCACGGATGTATTTTTTATCCTTGAAAAAGTCGTAAAGCAAAGCAATTGCAAGAGGCACCATATAAAGGAAGAGGTAAGCGTGGTGAATCGCTGTGCAGATGATTGCAATTACGGGTATAAAATATCGAAGGAAACGGTTTTCATTGAAAGTAAAAGCGATAAACGTGAGAAGGATGAGGTAAACATCCATAAGACCGAGCCATGAAGCGAACAATGGCATGAAAATCGGCGAGCCGAGCATAACAGCAAGGATGACAGTTACGGCTGTTTTGTTTTCGCAATGTTTTATCAGATATCCTCCGAGCAGAGCTGATGCGATGCAAAGCAGAATGCATACGGTTAAGGACATCACAAAAAGAATATCGAGTGAAACTGTATCCGAAAACCATGTTATGATTTCTCCGAGAAGCGCACGTGGCATAAATCCGTGGCTGTAGTCACCCAGATAAGTCAGAAGCTGCCACAAAGGCATACCTTCTTTATGGGGCACAAAAACAATCAGCTGTGCAAGCAGAAAAAGAAGGATTAAGACTTCGTATTTGGTTTTTTCATAAACTTTTTTCAACATACTTTGTCCTTATTCCGTATAAATATCCTTTGTGCCGTCGGGCAATTCAACGCCTTTATCGTAAGTTACGATGAGGGTGGTGAATTTTTTATAGTCAAATGAATGAGTGACGTTTTTTTCGATTGAAAACATATCTCCTGACTTAAAAGAATAGCTTTCTTCCTTGCCGTCTTTTCTGACAGTGACATCAACTTCACCGTCGATTATGAAGAATGTTTCCTTGTTAAGCTTGTGATAGTGACCGCCCCTGAGCGATGACGGATTTGATTCTACGTAATTTACCTGAGCGATTTCACCGTGAAGAAGCTGTAAGAGTTTGCCTCTGTCATCGTTGAATTCGAAATCAGGTTTTAATATTTCAAGCATATAAATTCACCTTAAAAGTTTGCAAAAGATTTATTTTTTACAATGGAGTAGGTCTTGATAAGCTCTTCAATGCCGTCGTCGAGCGAATATTCAGGCTTCCAGCCTGTGCTTTCGAGTCTTTCGTTTGAAACGATGTAGTTTCTCTTGTCAGGATCTTTGTTGATTTCCGACTCGAAGAATGTGAATTGAGGGATGTGCTCTTTGATTTTTTCACAAAGCTCGATTTTTGAAAGGTTGGCATCAGAAAGACCACAGTTATAAGCTTTGCCTTTCATAGATTCGAAGTTGTTTATAGCGTGGATGTATGCGCCGACCACGTCACGGATGTGAATGAAATTGCGCTTGAAGTGACCTTCGAAGATAATCATAGTTCTGTCATTGACAGCACGGTAAACGAAATCGTTTACGAGAAGGTCAAGTCGCATTCTGGGTGAAGCACCGAAAACTGTTGCGAAACGGAAGGTGAGGGAGTTGCCGCTTTCGAGGATTGCTTTTTCAGCCTCAGCCTTTGTAGTGCCGTAAAGTGAAATAGGATTCAGTTGGGTTTCTTCTGTGCAGTATACGCTGCCGTCAGATGTGCCGTAACCACTGTTTGTACATGGGAAAATAATTTTCTGCTCAGGATTTCTCAGCTCAAGAAGCATAAGTATTGCGTCGAGATTTGTGGTTTTTGCTGCAACCTTGTCGTAATCACAGAGAGGAAAACCTACGAGCGCTGCAAGCGGGATGATGAAGTCAGCACCGTCGATGAATTTTTCGACAGCTTCACGGTCGCGTGCATCACCACGGACAATACGGAAGTTTTTGTTATGACAGCAGTCGAGGAGCGCTGTCTGTCCGAAGAAGAAATTATCGAGTACACTTACTTCGTGTCCGAGTCTGAGCAACTCGGGGACAAGCACAGAACCGATGTATCCTGCGCCACCTGTGATTGCAAATTTCATAATCATTTACCTCCGCCGTAAATAAGTTTTGTACCGTCATCCTCAAACTCGAACGGAATGATTCGTGACGGGTCAAATATCTTTTTAACGTTTTCTCTTTTATCTTTGGTTACGTAAAGAAGCATAAAGCCGCCGCTTCCTGCTCCGAGAATTTTTCCTCCGAGTGCACCTGCCTTGATTGCAGAAGCGTAAAGCTCGTCAATTTCTTCTGTGCTGATACGGTCAGAAAGTGTTCTTTTCAGTTTCCACGTGTAATCGAGAAGTCTGCCGAAATCGTCGAGATCAGAGCCTGAAACGAGGATTCTTTCACCCTCGTCGACAAGCTTTTTCATTTCGTTGAGCTCTGCGATTTTCAAGGGAATGTTATTTTGCTGTGTAACGGAAACTTCACCTGAAAAATGTGAAAATCCCGTAAACACAAGAAGAAGGTTTTCGTTAAATTCCTTTTTCTTCCTGTGAGAAATTTCGACGGGCAGAATTTTATATCCGTCTGCATCGAAAGTGATTCTGTTGAGACCGCCAAAAGCAACGGCAAGCTGATCCTGAACACCGCCTGCCTCGTTGCAGAGATTTCTTTCGAGGTGAATTGCCTCTTTTGCAAGCTCCATTTTACTGAGCTTTTCACCCTTGAGAAGGTGAAGCTCATTGAGAAGTCCTACTGCAAAGGATGAGCTTGAACCGATTCCCGAACGGGCAGGTAGGTCAGCATCATAAGCGATCTGAACACGGTCGATATCGATATATTTCAGAGCTTCTCTTACGAGAGGATGCTCGAGCTCATCAGGTGAATTGAAACGCTCGATTTTTGAATATGTAAACTGATTTTTGTAGTCAAAAAGCGCAGGTAACTCTCTTACTGTAACGTATGAGTATTTATTGAATGTTGCAGACAGAACACACCCGCCATACTCATTGAAGTATGCAGGGAAATCGGTTCCTCCTCCAAGGAAGGACATTCTGAATGGTGTTCTGGTTGTAAACATTACTTTAATTCATCCTTTATAAAATCCGATAGTTTTTTGTATTTTCTGATACCGGGGATATCTGTCTTTCCGTCACAGCCGTCTGTGAGGAAAATGGGCGTACATCCTGCATCAATACCTGCAAGGATATCTTTTTCAGAGTCGCCGACCATAAATGATTTCGAAAGGTCTATGTTGAAATCCTCAGCGGCCTTTCTTATCAGACCTCCCGACGGTTTGCGGCAATCACATTTGATTTTCAGTTCTGTTTTTTCTCCGTCAAAACCTTTGTCAGGATGATGGGGGCAGAAATAAAGAGCATCGATGTAAGCTCCTTCTTCGCCGAGGAGAGAATCGAGCTTTGCGTGTATTTCATCAAGAACGGCATAGCTCATACGCCCCATAGCGATTGATGGCTGATTGGTTATTATGATTGCAAGGTAACCGCTGCGATTGATTTTTCTGATTGCTTCTGCCACACCATTTATCAGCTCAAGCTGTTTGGGAGATGTGATGTAGCCTTTGTATTTATTAACGGTACCGTCACGGTCAAGGAATATTGCTTTCTGCTTTTTATCAGCACGCTTGGCGAAAACAATGCCTTTTTCAACGTCTGCCGTAACGTGGCGCAGTCTGTCTGCAGTGCCCATATCTTTGACGTATTCTGCCGAGTGATAAGCGTATACTCTGCCTGTGCTGATTACGGGTTCTATCACATCGGCACTCAGATGAAGCTTGTCCTTGCTTTGACTGATGTAGAGCAACTCTTTTGAAAGAATATGAATTCCTGCATTTACACAGTTTTTGTAATTTCCGCAGCCGTCACATCTGAACCAATCAGTCACGACGTTGTCTTTGTCACAAACAACGAGTTCGCTGTCATACGGATGTGAATTCGGGTGAACAAAAAGTGTTGCAAGTGCTTTGTTTTTTATATGAAAGTCGATCATTCTGCTAAAGTCAACACTGAAAATGAGATCTCCGTTGATA
>JAXJUJ010000228.1:0-1606 GCA_036309125.1 Acutalibacteraceae bacterium
GAAATAGTGCTGTGCGGTCTTTGTACGGATATTTGTGTGATTTCAAATGCAATGATATTAAAGGCTGCTTTTCCTGAAACTAAAATCAGTATTGATGCTAAATGCTGTGCAGGGGTCAGCGTTGAGAGTCACAACACTGCACTTAATGCGATGAAAGCTGTGCAGATAGAGATTAAAGAGTAATCATAATACAGGATTTGCAGATGTTTTCCTGCGAGAAACAGATACATAATAAAAATTTCAAATTTTTTCAAAAAAAGTCTTGCATATATAAAAGTGATGTGTTATAATATTATGGCGTTTGGGAAAAATTCTTCCAAACAATAAAATAAAATACGCACGCACAAGGATTGCGAAGGCGGTGCCGCACACCCATGACGGTCCCTTTGCGAAGTGATTTGTGCGGAGGTAAAAACTATGGAGGTGTAAAATCATGGGAGTAATTCAAATGAAACAGCTTTTGGAGGCAGGTGTTCACTTCGGACATCAGACACGCCGTTGGAATCCGAAAATGGCAGAGTACATTTTCACAGAGAGAAACGGTATCTACATCATTGACCTTCAGAAGACAGTAAAGAAGATTGAGGAAGCATACTACTTTGTTCGCGACATCGCAGCAGAGGGCGGCAATGTTCTCTTTGTTGGTACAAAGAAGCAGGCTCAGGATGCTATCCGCGAGGAAGCTGAAAGAACAGGCATGTACTTTGTAAATGCAAGATGGCTCGGCGGTATGCTCACAAACTTCAAGACAATCAGAAGAAGAATTGAAAGACTTTATCAGCTTGAGAAAATGGCTGAAGACGGCACAATGGAGCTTCTTCCCAAGAAGGAAGTTATCAAGCTCAACCTTGAGCATGAGAAGCTTGAAAAGTTCCTTGGCGGTATCAAGGAAATGAAGGATCTTCCTGCAGCTATGTTTGTTGTTGATCCCCGTAAGGAAAAGAACGCTATTGCAGAGGCTCACAAGCTCGGTATTCCGGTTGTTGCAATCGTTGATACAAACTGTGACCCTGAAGAAGCTGACTATCCTATCCCCGGTAACGATGATGCTATCCGTGCAGTAAAGCTTATCGCTTCTACAATCGGTAACGCTATAATTGAGGGCCGTCAGGGTGAGCAGTTCACACCTGAAACAACAGAAGAGGCTGCTGAGGATGTTAGCCTTGACATGCTTGACGAAGAATAATAATTTCCAAAGAAAAGAAAGGATTGATATATATGGCATTTACTGCACAGGATGTTAAAAAACTCAGAGAGATGACAAACTGCGGTATGATGGATTGTAAAAAGGCTCTTACAGAGACCGACGGCGATATGGACAAGGCTGTTGAGTTCCTTAGAGAAAAGGGTCTTGCTACTGCTGCTAAGAAGGCGGGCAGAATTGCATCAGAAGGTCTTGTTGAGGCTGTAGTATTTGAAGATGGTACAGCTGTTGCTGTTGAGGTTAACTCAGAGACAGACTTCGTTGCAAAGAATGTTGATTTCCAGAACTTTGTTCATGCAATTACAGAGGTTATCGCAAAAGAGAACCCTGCGGATGTTGAAGCTCTTAAGGAAATGAAGATAAACGACAGCCAGACTGTTGGTGAGGCTCTCACAGAGAAGA
>JAXJUJ010000229.1:0-9273 GCA_036309125.1 Acutalibacteraceae bacterium
TGGGACAACAGAAACGGTAACCTTCAAACATTGGAGGTTCGTGTATGGATGGACGAACTCGGTGTTCAAAAGACTTATGTTGCACAAGACGGTTCTCAGCTGATTCTGTTGTAATTATGATGTAACAAATAAAAATCAAAATAAAAGCAACCAAGCCCGTTGACTCATTGTCAGTGGGCTTGTTTGCTTTTATTCTCTTTTCTGATATATCATCCGTATCATTTTACGGTTACAAGGAATATTGATGTGTAACCGTTCCACTCGGCTGTTACATAGGTCTGACCTGCCGATTTTGGGATGATATATGTTCCGTATACAGAAATAACATCTTTATCGTAATCGCTGAACTTGATGTTCAGATAAATTCTTTCTCTTTCCAGAGCGTCATTGACCTTGTATAATTTTGCAAATTCGCCAATTTCGCCCAATTTAAGTTCGTATTCGTGGGGACGTACAGTTATGGTAATCGGATCAAAGTATTCTTTGGCTTCTCTAAACACTGTTTCTGTTTTTACATTTGTACCATTATCGTATTCATACAAATCCGGAGAATCAATAATTGAAATGTCTACCTTATGCATTCTTGTTGCCCAAAGTGCCCATATATCGCCGTATGCGTATACAATAAAAACATCATCCTCAAGCAGAACGTGTCCGTTTGCTCTTGATGAAATACCTGCGTTGTGACAACAATGGCTTGTGTTGACTTTCATAAAGCAGGAAATTTTAAAATTGAGTCCGTCATCTGAAATATAAACACCTATTGAACTGTCCTCTGAAAACCTGTTAACAGTGTTTATTGCAACAAATTTGCCGTAATCTTCAATGTATTTTACGTCGGAAGAATCTTCAGAGGGGAGAACATGATTAATTGCCACTCCTTGATATTCCATTGTTGCTGGCCAGTTTTCGTCTGTTGCATCTGCAACGGAAAGTCTTGTCTGATTAAGTGCGCCGTCTTTCCATGTGTAGTAAATGTAAAGCTTATCCTTCACAACTATGAAGCTCGGCTCACCTGCTCCGAAGGTGGTAACATCACCGTTATATGTAACGATAGATTCAGGCTTGCCGCCCCAACCGTTTCCGTTCCATTTTTCATAAGGACCTGCAGGATTCAAGCTTCGTGCAACAAAAACATTATTTTCAATGCCTTTTGAATTAACGGTTGATGTGTAGCCTATATAATAATACTCACCGATTTTTATAACACCGGGGTCACAGCAGGAATAAAAGTCGTCAGAACCTGGTGTGGGTGTAAGCACAACCTGTTCCTTTGTCCAATTTTTACCGCCATCGGGAGAATGAGTGTAAAAAATCCAGTCCCACTGATCTTTGTCGCCGGGTCCGGCAGTCCACATATCAATACTGCCGTCTGCATTTGTAATAATTGATGCACCATATCTGTAGCCTGATGACTTACCTTCGGTGGGAGCGTAAACATCGAAGCCGGTATCAGGGACGGTAATTTTCACATATTTTGATGCATCAGGCTGTATGTATTGTGCTTCATAGTTATAATCCCTGTTCGCAAGGTCTGTAAATCCCACAGTTGGTCCGGGAGGTTGCATAACCCCGAGAGCAATGAGAACGCTTGTTATAACACTTAAAAGCGAAGCAAAAAATGAATTCATAATATCCTCTCCAATAATATATGGAATTTATATCAAGTATAACATATTTTAAAAAATGTGTCAATTATTCAAGTTGATTTCTGAATGTATGTATGGTATAATTCTGATTGATGAGCTTTAGTCTGATTTTAAATCACACAAAGGAGTCCGTAAGAAATGAAAAGCAAAGCCATTCTCAGTTTAATTTTAGTGTTCATACTGATGTTTTCGTCGGCAGTTCCGGTTTTAGCTGCAGGCACAGCACAGATAACACAGTCTGTCACCGTTACAGCGGATAATCCCATTAACCGTTTTACAACCTTCTTTAAAAATATCATTGACAGAATTGTTGAACTATGGAATCAGATTGATATCTTTTTTGAAGTGAAATCAGAGGGTGTGCAGAACACAAAAAATGTCAATGCAATCCATATGCTGAAATCGGTAACAGACACGATTGGCGACAGCTTTATCATCACAACAGACGATGGAAAGGTTATCGTATTTGATGGCGGAATGACTTCCGAAACGGATTATTTCCTTGAATATCTCAGGCAAGCAACAGGTAACAGAAAACCGCATATTGACGCATGGTTTCTTTCTCATCCGCACGATGACCATTGCGAGGTTTTCCTGAATGTAATTGAAAATTATGGTGATGCATTAACCTTTGATAAGGTTTATGTGAATTTTGCACCGATAGATTTTTATTCAGACACTGATGAAGAAGCAGACAGAATCCTTCACGATTATGCCCGCCTACGACCTTTATTTGAAGCGAAAGAACAGATTCTGTCTGAGGGTGACATATTCAATATCGGCACTGCAAAGTTCACTGTTCTGTATTCGTTTGATTCAGCGTTTACCGGCTGTAACGATTCCTCTCTTGTTTTCCGTATGGAGCTCGGAGGCAAAAGCGTGATGTTCACCGGTGACAGCGGTGTCAAATCAGGACAGAAAATTCTGAAAAATTGGGGGAACTCCGATATGCTGAAGAGCGATATCTGCAAAATGGCTCACCACGGACAAGGCGGTTGCGACAGGGATTTCTATGAAGCTGTTTCTCCTGAAATCTGTCTTTGGCCGACTCCTTCGTGGGTATGGGACAACAGAAACGGTAACCTTCAAACATTGGAGGTTCGTGCATGGATGGACGAACTCGGTGTTCAAAAGAATTATGTTGCAAAAGACGGTTCTCAGCTGATTCTGTTGTAATTATGCTGTAACAAATAAAAATCAAAATAAAAGCAAACAAGCCCGTTGACTCATTGTCAGTGGGCTTGTTTGCTTTTATTCGGTTATCATACATTCGGTAACTTTTCCGTCAGGCATAATTCTGACAGTTTTGATTTCCTGCGGTTTCCAGCTCATTGAGAATTTTGTGTTAAGAGCGGTGAAATCAACCGTAGCATCGGTTGCGGTGCCGTTTGTTTCAACAATACGCATGATGATACCGTTGCCGTTTTCTGCAGACTTGATTGAAGTGACAACAATATTTTCTTTATCAACGTCAAGTGCAGAATAAATCTGAGGTAGATTTCCGCCGTGGTGTGTTTCCTGATGTGTCTGAAGCGGATTGTTAAGAACTTCCGATGCTTTGAATAGTTCGGAATTGACCTTCTGAATATGAGGAACGATTTCATAGGTAAATTCCTGCTCGCCCTTATCAAGAAATTCCATTTCACCGTCACGCATATGCTGACCGAAGTGGTCAAGGTATGCACAGCTTCGTGCAATCATCATACGCAGATCGTTACCGATTGAACAGAAACTGTATTTGCCTGTGTTCAGAAGTCCGAGACCCTTACCAGTTTCATCGCATATATCGCACCATGCGTGTGAAGGCTCTTCCTGACCGTTTGCATCCTTTTCAATAAAGCCATAAGGCATGGAATATGTGACGGTTGAATTGTTTACATCCGCTTTGAACGAAAGCTTGACGGATTTATACTGCTCATCAAGCTCAAGAACTGTTCTGACTGTAAGCTTATCGCTATCGTCATAAAGCGAGTAGTATCTTGTCAGTACGGAATTGCCGTATTTTACAACGGATTTGACGGTTACCCTGACAGGACCGTTTTCAACAATCTCAAGAGTACCTTCGCCAAACTGACCTATATCAATATTATAATCAAAAACTCTGTGTCCCCATGTATCGTTGGCAAAATCGTCGCAAACAACTGCTCTGCCAAGCAGACCTTCGGCAAATTCGGTGTTGCTTTCTTTTAATATACAAGAAGAAACTGCACCTGTTTCTTTATCAAAAACAAATCTGACCTTACTGTTTTCAAGGCTGTTTTCTGTTGCAGTAAGATGTGACTCGAAGGATTTTTCATCGTTGTTTTCTTTGTGATAAAGATAATATACAGCGTAACCGTAAGCAGGAACATCTGCTTCAAAAATGCACTTGTAAAGATGCTCACCGTCGGTATATGAAGCACGCACAAGCTGGAACGGGACTTCATTACCCTTTGAATCAAGAACCTTTGAAATGTACTGCGAACCGAACTGCGCAATAGATTTAACAGCAAAAGAATGAGGGTTAAACACAACCATTGGTGAGCCTTCGCCCTCTTTATACCACATTCTGCCTCTCATTTCAGAATCGTCAGCGTCAAGAAAATCGGTAGTCTTGATTCTCCAAGTTATACGCTGCGCAGCAAAGGTGTTTACATCAAGAGCTGTTTCACGAGCGTAACCGTAAGAATTTTCTGCATCAAAATATGCTTCTTTTACTGAACAGCCAGCAAGGATATCGTGGAACTGATTGAACATAACCCGTTCCCATGCGGCTTCAATCTGCTTGTTATGCAAAGCAGAACCCGTCATTATATTAGCAAGAACATCCAGTTTTTCAGCCGTTACAAGCTCTGTTTCTGCCCTGCGGTTGATGTTTTTAATTCTGCTGTTTGCGCTGTAGCAACCGCTTGCGTGGTGCTGCAAATCCTCGTTTACAAGCGGCATTTCAGTGCCCTGTGCTTCTTCAAAATAAGTATCGGGGGTGGAATATTTGAAATCACCGTTACAGATAAGCTTTTCAGCGTTTTTAAGGTGCTCCTTTGAAGGTCCGCCACCGTGATTACCGACACCGAAAAGCACCATCATCGGCTGATTTTTGTTGTAATAGTGGTCAACAAGGCGCTGCTCGTGAACATCTCCGCCGTATCCGTCAGGAACACGGAAAGCATTGATAACACTTCCGTCAGGGCTTTGCCAATAATGCAGATCATCAAACGGAAGATTAGGTTTTTCTGTACGGTTGTCAGGTCGCTGATAAATGTAATTGTCTATTCCTGATTTTTTCAGCAGCTGAGGCAACATACCGTTATGTCCGAATGAGTCAACATTGTATCCCGTTTTTACGATGAATCCGAAATTCTCTTTGAAAAACTTTTGTGAATAGAGCATGTGACGGCAGAATGCCTCACCCGACGGAATGTTGCAATCGGGTTGCACCCACATACCGCCAACAATTGCCCATCTGCCTTCTTTTACTCTTTGCTTTATTTCTTCGAACATTTCAGGCTCGTTGAGTTTTATCCATTTATAGTAGCTAGCACATGCACTTGTGAATGTGTAATCGGGAAATTCGTTCATTCTGTCAAGTGCGGAGCGAAAAGTGGATTTAACAAGCGACAGTCCTTCAGGGACACGCCATTGCCAGACGGGGTCAAGGTGAGCGTTTGCAATGAGGTGGAACTTTTTCTTCATCTTTCAATCTCCTTTTTATGAATTCATTTTTATTTTGAGAAAAAATGTTTTTCAAGAGATGCACACAGATAGTGATAAACAGGCAAGTGATATTCCTGCACTTCATAAGTTTCGCAGCTCGGAACATTTATTGTAACATCGCACAGCTCCATCAATTTGCTTGGCTTTTCACCTGTCAAAGCAACGGTCTTTACGCCAAGTGATTTTGCAACGGTCAGGGCATTGATTATATTTGCAGAATTCCCTGAAGTTGAAATACCTATAACAAGATCATTTTTGCATGCGTATCCATATACAAGCTGTGCATACATCATCTCAGGATCTGCATCATTAACATAAGCGGAGAGCACGGATATCTGGCTTGGTAAAGATATTGCCGGTAAAGCTCCTTGCAAACCTTTGCGGAGTTCTTCCGGTATGCGTTCATCGGAAACAGGTCGCTTCAAATGAAAACCTTTCATGAGTTCGCCTACAATATGTTCACAATCTGCCGCACTGCCCCCGTTGCCGCATATAAGTATCTTTCCGCCTTGTTCGTATGTTTTTATCATAAGTTCAAGAGTATTTTTAATTTTACTCTCGCAGGACTTAAGAGCAGGATAGCGTACCATTAGCTTTTCCATTCATATTTCTCCTTTTATTCCGCAAACCGCTACACACAAAGCAGCAACATCTCCAAGTGATTCACCAAGCTCTGCAGGAACTATTTTGCAAACATTGCGCGATTGAGGAAGAGTTTCTTTTGCAATAACCTTTTCCATTTCTGCTCGTAATAATTCTTCGCTGCGTTGAAATATGCTTCCAAGAATTATCTTTTCGGGGTTGAGTATATCAATCAGCACTGAAAGACCTCTACCTAACATATGTGCACACTGCTTGTATACTTCCAATGCACTTTCATCGCCTAATATAGCGATATCAGCGATAGATTTGGCTGTAATTTCATCACCCGAAAAACTTACAGGATGGCCCATTTGTTGGTTTTCTTTTGCAATGGTTTTTCCTATTTGAGCTATACCGCCGCCGGAACAGAATCCTTCAAATGAACCTGCTTTTCCGTAACCGACCGGTCCATAATCAGAAAGCCTTATATGACCTACTTCGCCTGCCATATCACAAGCACCGGTGTACAGTTTGCCATTCAAGATGAGTCCCGCACCAAGACCCGTGCCAAAAGTAAGAAATATCATATTCTGTGTCCCTCTTCCTGCTCCGAATTTCCATTCTGCAAGACTGCATGCATCTGCATCATTTCTTAAAAAGACAGGAACATTGAATTCGTTTTTTAGCACATCTACTATTTTAATATTATCCCATCCGGGAAGATTAGGCGGTGATTTTATTATTCCGTTTTTAGAGTCCAACGGGCCTCCGCAACTTATACCTATAGCATCACATTTGCCCATTGTTTTTGCAATTTTGATTATCTTATCAATAGTGTTTTTGCAATCCTTTGTTGGGACTTTTTCCTTTTGTATAACTTCACCCGCATCATTGCCCGAAACCACTGCGCATTTGGTTCCGCCAATGTCGATACCAATAAATTTAATAACTGACACCTCCTGTCTAATACGTTCCATTGATTATGATTTTATTATACTTTGCATGTCAGAATCCTGCATTGTCTTTTTTTGCCTTTGTATTGATTTTTATTATCAGACAAGTTAAAATAGAGCAAAAGGAAGTGGGCTTATGCAGAAATATACAAAGAGCAGATTTATAGAAAACGGCTACCTCAGTGCAACCAAAAAGCAAGAAAACACTTTTATAGAAACGCATTTTCACGATTTTTATGAGCTGGAGTTTATTGTTTCGGGCAACGGTACATATACGGTTGACGGAACCGAATATGAAATAGAACCGGGCAATTTGTTTTTCTTGACTCCGCTTGACTTTCACTATGTGGATATCAAGGATGCCGAACTTTATAATGTTATGTTCTCGGGCGATATCTGCAATCAGACTTTTCTGCAGAGCCTCACAAAAAACTCGCCGGTGTTTCTGAAAGTAAGCGGAGAAACCAAACTTTGCTTTGAAGTTTTGCTTAACGAACTCTGCAACAATATAAATGATAAGGATTTTTCCGAAATGTTGCTCAACGCCATTATTGCAAAACTTAAAAAGGAAACTTCAGATGACGAACCAATCAGGGAACTTTCCGCAATAAACAAAGCGGAGTTATATGTTCTCAACAATTTCAGAAATGAGCTTAAACTTGAAGATGTTGCCAACGAGGTTGCACTTGCACCCACATATTTTTCACGGCTATTCAAGGCAGAAAAAGGAATAAACTTCAAAGTTTATCTGAACAATATGCGCTTTGAATATGCAAAAAAACTGCTTGAGCACACAGACATGACCGTGCTGCAGATATGCACGGAATGCGGATTCAACGACTATCCGAATTTCATAAGACGTTTTAAACAACACACAGGATATTATCCTGTTCAATACAGAGAGTTGTTTGGATAAAACTAATATATAATTGAATATTATAAACCTTTTAAAAACGAAAAAGAGCAAAAACCGATTAAGTCGCACTCCGAAAGGAATGCGACGATACATAAAAAATATATCAAAATATATACAAAACTCTATTTTAAGCAAAAAAATTGAGTATTCACAGGTCAAATCCCTTATGAATACTCAATATGTGTCATTCAAAAAGGATTTGACGACAAACCAAACTTTTTTTCAAAACCTTTCTCTTGGTTGTTGACAAATCGCTTCAAAAAGAGTATGATACTTAAGTAAAAAGGCAAAGGCGTCTTTGAGTTACAAGCTCTGAGTGTCTTTGTCTCTTTTTTGTCAATAACTGAATAGCATATAAGGGCAATGGCGTCTTTAATGTTTATGCATTAAAGCATCATTGCCCTTTTTTTGTTTTCAAAGTCGTTATTAAAATTTGGAGGTACATAGATATGAACAAGAAAGAACAACTCTACGAAGGAAAAGCAAAAAAAGTTTTTGCAACTGAGGATCCGGAACTTCTAATCGTTTCCTATAAGGACGATGCTACTGCGTTCAACGGGCTCAAGAAAGGAACAATTGTCGGAAAAGGAATCATAAACAACCGAATGAGCAATCTGCTGATGCAACGTCTTGAGAAAATCGGCATCCCTACACACTATGTCGAGGAATTGAGTGACCGAGAAACACTTGTAAAGAAAGTATCAATTGTACCTCTTGAGGTCATTATCCGTAATATTGCTGCCGGTTCTTTTTCCAAGAATTATGGAGTTCCGGAGGGTACCGAGTTCAAAGCTCCGACTATCGAATTTTCTTATAAAAATGATGATCTGGGAGACCCGCTTTGCAATAGTTATCATGCAATTGCTCTCGGACTTTGCAGCGAGGAAGAGATTGAAACCATCAAAACTTACGCTTTTAAAATCAATGAATTGCTGAAAGCATTCTGGGCAGAGTGTGGAGTAACGTTGGTTGACTTCAAGATTGAATTCGGAAGACAGTCTGACGGCACCATCATTTTAGCGGATGAAATCAGCCCGGATACTTGTCGTCTGTGGGATAGCAAGACCCACGAAAAGCTTGACAAAGACCGATTCCGCAGAGACTTGGGCGGTGTGGAAGACGCTTACGCCGAGGTTATGAAAAGACTCTGTGACAATATTTAAGAAAGCATGCAAAAGGTAACGAAAAGATGAATGAAAAAATTCTTGTTTTAGATTTTGGCGGTCAGTATAACCAGCTTATCGCCCGCCGTGTGCGCGAGCAGAAGGTGTACGCCGAAATTAAGCCATATGACAACATAAGCTGTGCAGATATTCAGGCTGCAGGTTATAAAGGTATCATTTTTACGGGTGGTCCGAATAGCGTTTATGACGAGACCTCCCCACATTTTGATCCGGAAATCCTCAATGTCGGCATTCCGATTCTGGGGATTTGTTATGGCGCTCAGCTCTTGGCTTACATGGCAGGAGGAACCGTGACA
>JAXJUJ010000230.1:0-5954 GCA_036309125.1 Acutalibacteraceae bacterium
ACATAATAATCCTCCTTTTATTTTAGTAATGCAGTCGCAAAACCGCTTCTATTATATCAGGAGGTTATTATTTTTTGCAGCACTCTTTTGCGTGCTGCTTTTTGTTTTTACTAAAGCATTCTTTTTCCCCCGGTAAAACCGGGGGTTTTCAACTGTTGCCAGACAACAAAAAGAGTTCGGAACATCACGCTCCGAACTCTTTTTTAATTAAAATGCTCTGCCGTCAAATTCAACCTTTCCGTCAGGGGTGATTACCACACTGTAGGTATCCATCATATTCTGCCAGATTGAATTGTACTGAAGTACGTAATTACCGTTTATGAGCTGTATAATCGGCTTATCAGCACCCGTTGAGGACTCTGAAATTTCAGCCGTCAGATTCGCCGTCCACAAAACTTCACCTGTAAGGTCGGTTTTCATAACAGCATCAGACTTTCCGGGAGAAACGAGGAGAATACCGTCCTCAAGCTTACGGATATCGCACTTAGCACCTACATATCTGGGTTCTACTGCATCCTCTCCGGTTTCGGCATTTATGATATACATACTGCCGTTTGCTACGAGATAGATGTTACTTGCAGTATAGTCGAGAACAGCAGTGGTTGTCTGATCAAACTCTCTGCTCCACACCTTTTTAAGGTCTCTGTCATAGCACTCAAGCGTGTAAACCTCAAGGCTGTGGTCAAATATCTGAAGATAAAAATGCTCAAAATCTGCTGAGAATGTTATTTTTCTTTCAACAGGCCATTCGCTCTTACAGTCAACAATCGAACCACCCATACCTGCGAAGAACCTGTATTTGGTGAAGTTAGCGTTACTCTGATTGTCAAGCTCAGCTGTGTAATAAGAACCTTCAAAGAATTCATAATCAAATTCGCTGTCGGCTGAATCATCATTCTTAGTGTATCTTATCTTCACATCTTCACCGAAAATGTATCTTGCCAGAGTACGGATTTCTTCCATTGAAAACATCGGCTCTGACCAGTCAAGATATGAGAAATAAATGTATCTGTTCACAAGCACCGTCGGCACGGTATAGCTCTTACCGTCTACCTCGTATTTGTTTACATTATCGTATTTGCCGTAAACATAAATCGAGTCACCTTCCATTATACGCGTCTGAGTCTGTGCACCCTTAATAACCGCATATTCCTCTGTAGGCTGATAATAGCCGTCCTCTGTTTCAAAAGCATCGTATTCGACAAGGAGCGTATATTCCTTATCATTACTCTCGATAACCTTTGTTACGTAGCAAAGGAAGCTGATCTGCGCACCCTTGTAAACCTGCGGATAACGCTGTAACGAGCTGTAAGGAGCTTCAAAATAGTCAGTATCAAAATACTCAACGAGAAGCTTCTGCGTATCATTAAGTTTTACTCCGTCACCGCGGAGTTTGACGTTCATAAGACCGAGATCGTTGTCGTTTTCAGCAGACTTTTTGACAGTATTCAATCCATCAGCCTGAGCTGACTGACCCGGTTTATCCGTCTGATCCCCACTTTTATTAAGCATCGGAGGTACGACAAGCACGCCCGTGATCACAAGTGCAATCACACAGACTACTGCAACTATTGCAATAATAAGCTTTTTTGAACTCTTCTTTTGTTTTTGTGGCACAGCTACCTGAGTTTCATCAACAAACTTTCCCATACAATACGGGCAGAATTTACTCTCATCAGGAAGTTCTTTACCACAGAATTTACACTTCAAACTGATCACTCCTCTAAAAAATTAACCGATACCTTATCGCAGATATCGGTTAAATTATAGTACTATACTTTATAATTTACAAGATCATTCTGAGAATATCGTATCAAGAATATAATCAAGACCTTCATATTCAAAACTTTCTCCCGCTATATCAACGTAGATAATTTCAAATTCGCCTGTTTCTTCATCTACGACAAACTGCATACATAAGTTTTCATCCTCACCATAATACTCGCACGTACCGTTGAACTCAACGATTCTGTCGCCAGCTTCTGAAACAAACGATTTCCATTCAGGGTATGCAAAGAAATCATTGAATGCATCTTCAACAGTTTCATCCGGGAAATAGTACATCGAACCTTCCTGAACTATATCGACATACTTATCTGTATCGCCTGCTTTGGGGGAATCAGAAAAAATTGTATCAAGAATATACTCAAGGTCCTCATCGCCAAAGCTTTCACCTGCTATATCAACATATGTAATTTCAAATTCGCCTGTTTCTTCGTCTACGGTAAACTGCATACATAAGTTTTCATCCTTACCGTAATACTCGCACGTACCGTTGAACTCAACAATTCTGTCGTCATCTTCTGAAACAAACGATTTCCACTCAGGATCCGCAAAGAAATCATCAAATGCTTCTTCAACGGTTTCATCCGGAAAGTAATAAAGTGAACCTTCCTGAACCATATCGACGTACTTATCTGATCCACCTGCTTTTTCGCTTGCAGAGAATGCATCACCAAAAATAAGTACTGCTGCTACAACAAGACATACACAACCAACAACTATGCCGATAATTTTCTTTTTATTATCCTTTTTCTGAGAGACCGGTGCAGAACAAGCATCGCAAACAGTCATATTTGATTGAAGTTCTTTTCCACAGTTTTTACATTTCATTTGTTTTTCCTCCATTACTGATTATTAAAATTGTACTGAGTTGCATTAAACGGATTATTTGTTCCGTTAACACCATTTTCAAGTGCAAGAAAGCCTTCTTTATTTTTCACTACAAAGCTCCTTGTCATAAAACCAAACACACAAGCGACCGCACCTATCACCCCACCCACAAATATATTGTAAGCCAGATTTATAATAAGTGGTATAATTGATTCGTACTTGCTTACTATACCAATCGGGTTTACAGAAATTATCTGCACAAACTTAAGGTCATCGGCAGATAATTTGTAGTTGCGTACGGCTATAAGGATTATAAGACTTCCGTATAAAACTTCTCCTAAACTTCCTGCAAACAGATTAAATACAATAGTCAACAAGCCTATCACAACCTGAATGACCGCAATTATCCTCCATACAGTCGCTTCCGTTCTGATTTTTTCAGACAGTTGCACAACCAACTGATTCAATTCTACCCTTCTTTCCTGAGTTTTCAGCGTCAAAAAAATAACCGCTGACAGTATTTTACAACGTCAGCGGTATTTTTGTCCTATGCAGACTGCATAGGACAAAATAAATTTTCAGTGTTATAATTCCTTAGTAAGCTCAGTTACGGACGGATATCTTTTATTAGGGTCGACATTTATACATTTTTCAATGACTTTTCTGAATCTTCCATCATAAAGACGCTTTGAAGGGTGCTCACCCGTAAGCATAATATTCAGAAAAATTCCGAGCGAGAAAATATCCGAGCGAGGATCGGTCTGGTTTATGCCGTACTGCTCAGGAGCCGCAAAGCCTGCCGTACCCACAAAAGCGGTATCGAGTGAACGGTAACACTTATAAATCCTTGCGGCATCAAAGTCGATTAGCTTGACGTTTCCGTCAGAATCGATCATAACATTTTCAGGCTTTATGTCACGGTGAATTATATTCATCGAATGCAGAGTTTCAAGAGCCGAGCATACTCCCCTTGCTACAGCCTTAGCACCTTTCAATGTGTAAAAACCGCCCGAAAGAACATCTGCAACCGTAATACCGTCTATGTATTCCTCAAATACAGTGCACTTGTCACCGATCTTTTCAACACTGTACACCTTCGGCAGATTAGGATGCGAAATCCTGCCGAGCATTTCATATACACGTCCGTCAGAAACAAACGTTTTCTTTACGACAGAAGTTCCGAGAGTCTTATGACGAAGGACAACTGCAGACTTTTCCTCAGTATTTTTCAAAGCCTTGACAAAGGCGAACTGCTCTGCAATAATATTTTCAAAATCGTTCAAAAAATCACTTCCAAGAGGTTTAAATCAGGTATGAAAAACACAGATCAACTTATGAATGAATTAATGAAGGCACACAACATCAGTAATTATCTTAAAGAAAACAGCATCTATATGATAAGCGATGAGTTGCCTACTTACCTTACAAATATACTCAAAAAGAAAAAGTTAGTCAAGTCTGCCGTGATTAAAAGCTCTGAGCTGAGTGAAGTAATGGGATATCAGATTTTTTCAGGAACAAGAAAACCTTCACGGGACTCCCTGCTGAGCATATGTATAGCGATGCAGCTCGATGTCGAAGAGATTCAGGAAATTCTCAAAATCGCTCAGTTTGCATCCCTCTATCCTAAGTCAAAGCGTGACTGTATCATCATTAACGGTATTGCGACAGGAAAATCGGTTGCGCAGATAAACGAAACTCTCTACGAACTCAACGAAAACACAATCAATCAGTAATTTGTACCCTGAAACAAAGTTTTCAGGGTTTTATTTTATCTGCCTTGTTTTTATTCTTTCTAAGTGGTACAATACCAATAACAAAATTACAAAGAGGTCGATTTATATGCATAAAAAATTAGCACTTACTCCTCCTATGGGATGGAACAGTTGGGACTGCTACGGTGCAGCCGTTAACGAAGAACAGCTGCTTGCGAATGCAGATTATATGGCAGAGCATCTTAAGGATTACGGTTGGGAATACATAGTCTGTGATATTCAGTGGTCTGAACCCACTGCAAACAGCTTCTATTACCACTACTTTGCTCCGCTTTGTATGGATGAGTATTCGCGTCTTATCCCTTCAGTTGAACGTTTCCCGTCTTCTGCCGGAGGTAAAGGCTTCAAGCCTATTGCAGATTACATCCATTCGCTCGGGCTCAAGTTCGGCATTCATATCATGAGAGGTATCCCTCGTCAGGCAGCGCATCTGAACACTAAAATCAAATGTGAAGGCATTACAGCAAGAGATATCGCTAATCCTGCCTCTGTCTGCCTGTGGAATCCTGATATGTACGGACTTTATCCTGACGCAAAAGGTGCTCAGGAATATTATGATTCAATTTTCGAGCTCTACGCTTCCTGGGGTGTTGATTACATCAAGTGTGACGATATTGCAAACACGGAGATTTTTCCGCATAATCCCTACTCTGCACGAAAAGAAATCGAAATGCTCAGAAAAGCTATTGACAAGTGCGGCAGAGATATGGTTCTCAGCCTTTCTCCCGGACCTGCTCCCGTAAGTGAGCACGAGCACCTTGCAGCTAACGCTAACCTCTGGAGAATGACAGGTGATTTCTGGGACGAATGGAGCAAGCTTCACGCAATGTTTGAGCGTTGTTATGCATGGCAGGAATATGTTCAGCCCGGTGCATGGCCTGATTGTGATATGCTTCCTCTCGGAAGGATTCAGAAAACAGAAGAGCTTGAACAGTACAGAAACCGTTACACACGCTTCACTCACGATGAGCAGATAACAATGATGACTCTCTGGGGAATTTTCCGTTCACCTCTTATGATGGGTGGCGAAATGCGCGAAAATGATGAATTCACACTTTCTCTGCTTCAGAACAGAGAGCTTATTGATATGCTCAAAAATTCAAACGGTGCAAGGCAATTCAGCAGAGAAGAAACTGACGGAAAAGGCGAAATTATCTGGACTTCAAACGGTGAAGGCTGCAAATATATTGCTTTCTTTAATACAGACGAAAAAGAAAGAGAAATCAGCTTCGATATTACTGATATTTCCATCAGTGGTGTTACATACAGCGTACACGATATGTGGGCACACGAAGAGTGTACCGTTACAGGCGGAAAATTTTCAGCTAAGGTTAACTCTCACGGTGCAAGGCTTTTTAAAATTACAATAAAATAAAAACGGTACAAACCACTTCATTCCCTTTTTGCCGGATTGAAGTGGTTTTAATTTTGTTGATTTTAATTAATTTTGTGAAATATTACAAAAAAGCTTTTTCCTTTTCTACATCAAGAAATCTTTATTCAATTGAAAAGGATCTGTTTTCGTGTTAAAATAATTTTATGCAAAAAACTCAGGAGGATTGAAAT
>JAXJUJ010000231.1:0-27176 GCA_036309125.1 Acutalibacteraceae bacterium
TGTCTAAACTTTGGGGTTCACTTCACTGACGCCTTATGAGGTTTTTTCATAAAGTATAAGCTGGAAAGGGCACCTTTAAACCTATCAAATCCCTATTTTACGCCGCCCAGATCCGTGCTTTTTTCTATAGGGTTCGATTATTAAATTCGCGAACAAACCAGACATCCTTGACTTCAAAACATCTTCCGTTAAGGTACGATAGAATACCTGCTTCGTCATCAAAATTGAAAATGAGCTTATACGAATAAAGAAATTGTTTTTTATATCCGAAGTCTTTGTTAAGCTTGTTCGTGCCGTATTTTCCGTCACCTAAAAGAGGATGTCCGATGGAAGCGAAGTGAGCACGTATCTGATGTGTACGTCCGGTAAGTAATTCCACTTCGGTAAGTGTAAGCTCGTTTTCGAAATCCTTACTAACGGCTTTATACTTTGTGCGGATTTCTTTTGAACCGTCTGTGTGGTTTTTAGATACTTTAACAAGGTTTTTCTTTTCGTCCTTAGTCAGATATCCTTCAAGAAGTCCCTGCTCTCTTTCGAGGATTCCGTGAACAACACAAAGATAAAATTTACGAAGATTTCTTTTTTTCATCTGAGCGTTCATTATACGAAGACTTTCAGCGTTTTTGGCGGCAATTACTATTCCACCTGTGTTTCGGTCAATTCTGTTAACAAGAGCCGGAGTGAATGAAGCTTCGTCATCAGGCTTGTATTCTCCTTTATCGTACAGATAGCGTTTGAGACGTGTTATCAGTGTGTCTACATACTCTTTATCGTCAGGATGACAAAGCAAGCCAGTCTTTTTGTTCAGGAGGATAATGTTTTCATCCTCGTAAATTATATCAATATTTTTAGAGGCTCCCGTAAAATCGTATCTTGTTTCAGGCTTTACGAAAAATTCATCGTTGATATACATATCGACGATATCACCGACCTTGAGTACTGTAGATATTTCAGCTCTTTTCCTGTTAACCTTAATTCGTTTTATTCTTATGTATTTGTACATAAGAGTCTGCGGAAGGTTCGGCAGACTCTTCCGTATGAATTTATCGAGCCTTTGGTTGGCATCATTGGGTTTGATTTCAAAACTTTTCATATCATTAATTTTTAAAACTGTGAATAGGAGCGGGTATTCTGCCACCGCGTGAAATAAATGATTCGCAGTCAAATTCATTAACCTTCATAATTGGGGCATAACCAAGAAGACCGCCAAACTCAACTGTATCACCGATGTCTTTTCCGAAAACGGGTATGAGACGTACCGCTGTTGTTTTCTGATTTATCATTCCGATTGCCATTTCATCAGCTATAATGCCCGAAATAGTTGAGGCTTTAGTATTGCCCGGGATAGCTATCATATCAAGGCCAACTGAACATACGCAAGTCATTGCTTCAAGTTTCTCGAGAGTCAGTGCACCTGCATTAACCGCATCAATCATACCCTGATCTTCAGAAACCGGAATGAATGCACCTGAAAGTCCGCCGACATATGATGATGCCATAATGCCACCCTTTTTTACCTGATCGTTTAGGAGCGCAAGAGCTGCTGTTGTGCCTGGTGCACCTACACGTTCAAGTCCCATTTCCTCGAGAATTTCTGCAACACTGTCGCCTACAGCGGGAGTAGGAGCGAGTGAAAGATCGATGATTCCGAAGGGAATATCAAGTCTTTTTGATGCTTCCTGTGCAACCAACTGTCCTACTCGCGTTACCTTGAAGGCAGTCTTTTTAATAGTTTCACAAAGCGTACCGAAGCTTTGCCCTTTTACTTCTGCAATAGCTCTCTTAACTACACCGGGACCACTTACACCGACGTTGATAATCGTATCAGCTTCGGTTACTCCGTGAAAAGCACCTGCCATAAAAGGATTATCGTCAGGAGCGTTGCAGAATACAACGAATTTGGCACAACCGATTGAGCCGTTATCTTTGGTTAATTCAGCTGTTTTGACAATCGTTTCGCCGATGAGTTTAACTGCATCCATATCTATGCCGGTTTTGGTTGATCCCACATTTACAGAACTGCAGACTCTGTTAGTAGTTGCAAGTGCTTTTGGTATCGATTCGATAAGAAGCTTATCGGAGGGGGTCATACCTTTTGATACAAGGGCAGAAAAACCTCCGATAAAGTTTACGCCTATGGTGTCTGCGGCACGGTCAAGCGTCTTAGCGATTTCAACATAATCGTCAATTTTTGAACAACATGATGAACCGATTAAAGAAATAGGCGTAACAGAAACTCTTTTGTTAACAATAGGTATACCGAAATCAAGTTCGATTTCCTTACCTACTTTCACAAGGTTTTCGGCTTTTTTTGTAATTTTATTGTAAATGTTCTGACAGGTTTTTTTTACAGAGTCACTGCAACAGTCAAGAAGACTGATTCCCATAGTGATTGTTCTGACGTCAAGGTTGTTTTCCTCAATCATCTTGTTTGTTTCTCTGACTTCAAAGATGTTGGTCATGATAGTCACCTCAGATTCTGTGCATGATGTTGAAGATATCTTCGTGCTGCATCTTGATTTTTACACCAAGCTCATCACCGACTTTTTCTATTTCTTCAACAAGAACTGAAAAATCTTTTGGCGTGTGCTGAGCATCAACGATCATCATCATATTGAAAAAACCCTGAACTATTGACTGGTTAATGTCAAGGATGTTGATATTGTTTTGGGCAAGAAAAGTGCAAACATTTGCTATGATGCCGACTCTGTCTTTGCCTATAACAGTTATAATTGTTCTGTTCATTGTATTATTACTCCTTATCAGTGTTTTCGTTTTCCTTCAAACCGTTTAATATAGCATTTAAATCAAGCTTTTGTGAGTGAAGAAGCTCGTCCGCCTTTGAAAGTGTAGGTGCATTGTTTTCTAACTGATTTTCATACTCATCTATAGGTTCGAGTAAGGCTTCAGCTTCTTCTACAGTTGCGTCGCTTCCCAGATCTTCAGCCATCATCTTATCAATGCCTGTCGGACCTTGATCTTCATTTGTAATGGTTTGATTTTTATTGGGTTTTGGTCTGTCAGGATTATTTCGTTTGTTTAAAATGAATCTTATCAATATAAATAATATCAATAAAATTAATGTCGCAGCTGAGATAATTATACCTATTCGTAATCCCTGAGGCTCGTATTTGAATTCGATCTCGTGATTACCTTCGTCTAGGTTAATTCCGATGAGAGCGTCACCTATTTTAACTTTTTCAGCTTCTTTGCCGTCAACCTTTACCGTCCAGCCTTCATCGTAATTGATTGAAGTGTAGAGCATTTTGTTTTCGCTCACATCAACAGTACCCTTTATATAGGTTTCGTCAAATTCAGTAATATTAAGAGCACCCTGCTTGAGCACTTCGTATCCCGCATCAAGGATATCCATATCAAGTCCTGCCACATAGCACTCAATATAACCTGAATCCTTTCCGGTGGGAATCGGAACTTCAACAGTGAGAATTTCACCGGGCGAGCATTTACCACAGTCGAGTATATACGGCTCGCTAAGATTTTGAACTGTACTGAATCCTGAGCTTTCAGTATATACATCGATATTTTCTATTGTACTGCCTTTAAAGAAAAGATATACGTTCTGGCTTTCAGGAATGTAATATTGAAGAGTTATTTTGCCGTCAGCGTCAGTGATTTCTTTAAAATATGAAAAAGAATTGTTATAAAAGTCGGTTCCGTTATCGGATATATTTTCTGTGTAATATTCCTGAACATCAATTGCCTTTAAAACTCCGTAAATACCTGTAGAATAATACCAGAAATCGTTATGAACGTCGAACGGATTTGAATAGTCATAGTTAAAATCTATCATTTTGTCGTTTACGGTATACGCTAAAGGCATATAGTATTTGTTCTCATATGCTGTGTATTTACCACAATTTGCTACGAACTCATAGAGATCTGTATTAATGTTTCTCTCATCATTTTTTACGAGATATTTGAGTGACATCATAGCATTATAAACAGGTGTCTGAGAGTAGTAGATGTAACTGTTTATATAATTGCTGTCCATTCCGAGCTTGTCTTGCAGATTAGCAGATTTTTCATAAGCCATTGAAGAAAAGACGGAAAGTCCGTTGTAATTAAACCACGACGGATCCATTATTGTGTTACTCCAGGTGAGTTCCATTCTATAATCATCCGATTCTTCTTTTTTGTCCAATGTTTTCTTCAGTGCTCTGAAATCGTCGTAATCGTTAACAAAATTTACTTTTTCCTGAGTGATTTTGATATGATCAATATCTGCGAGCGCCACCTCAGAAAAGACGCAGCACATAAGCAACAGCGCTACAGCTGATTGTGCAATGTCTTTCTTTTTCATAAGACCCAGAATCAGTGTGTATGCAGCTGTGAATCCGACAGTGATGTAGACAGTGTCATTGTCTACATTGCCCATACCGATTTCCTGAACAAGGATTGTGAAAAGCAGAACTCCTAATCCTGATCCTACGATACCTTTTGCGGAAATACTCTTGATGTGGAGTATTACCTGATATGCCATTTTGAGAATAAAGAATGAATATATGAAAGAGAAACGGAAGGGGAGGTCATTAGGAAAGTGAAGTGCATGGAGAATATAGTTTGCATAGTTGAGGTTGAAACCTACAAAGAAAATTGCAAGAAGTACAATGTGGGCAGTTTTCTCTTTTGCACTGATTTTATTACAAAAAGCATAAAGCGGAAGAAGGATTACAGCAAGAACGCCACAGTATACATTGGGTAGAACAGTATCTCCGCTACTTCTGATAGTCGGTTCAAGAGCTGCAAGATGGTTTGCAATAAAGTCGAAAATAGTATTGTAATATATCGGATCTGTGGGGAATGTTCCTGAAGTAGCGGAACAAGCTTTGAGGCAGAAGTATGTCGGGATAAGTGCAAAAGCTGTGAGTAATGCTGCAATAATTGAACTTGATGCAAAAAGAACACCGCTACGTAAAAATCTGTTATATAAAAACTTATTCAGTAAAGATGATTCCTGCTGACCGTCTTCATTGATTCGGGTCGGAATGTCGTGATATGAATCTTTGAAGCTGTTTTTACTGATGTAATATACGATGAAGTAGATGACAGCGAAAATACATATCATATATGCCATATAGTAGTTTGAAAAGAATGCTACGGCAAGAGAAACGATATAAAGAATACATTTTCTTTCTTTTATGATGTTTTCTATTCCGAGAATAGTCAATGGAAGCAGATACATAGCATCTATCCACATTATATTCCAGTAATAAGCAATGAAGAAACCACAAAATGCATACAGTAATCCGAATGCGGATATAGTAAAATCATTTCTTTTTGTTGATTTTTTCAGATAAAAAGCGAAAGTTGAAGCGGCGAGCGCGTTTTTAATAAGAACCATTGCTCCTACAGCTTCCGGGATATTCTCATGACCGGCTATAAGAGCTATTACAGCACCGATCGGGCTTGAAAGATAGTTGTAATAGTTACCTAAAAAACTACCTCCGCCACCACTGGTCCAGGAATATAATAAACTTTTACCTTCGGTTATTCTGTCGTAAAATTCAGCGAATAACGGACCATACTGATGGAAAAGATCCATTCTCAGCACTGTTCTGCCTCCGAAGGGAATGATTTCATAACAATAATATACAAGCAACATTAATACTGTTGAGCATAAAAAAGCTAATGCAACATATATATTATTATCAACAAATCTGGCTAGACGACTGTTGCGTTTTTTTAATGTTTTGTTTACAGACCTCAATGAACTCTTCCTTTCTGAGTATACTCTTACAATATCTTACCACAAATTCACTTTTCTTTCAATATCTTGTGGTCAAAGATATGTTTTTTTTATAAAATTTTTGTTCTAAATCAGGACAAGTATACATACAAAGTAGTGGTGATGTTAAATGTCAGACAGAAAAACAGATAATTTCAGGTTTATGTTGAGATATTTTTCAGAAAAGTTAAGTGTATCGCTTGAAAAACTTGAGGATAAAGAAGTAACACAACTGTGCGAAATCCGACTGAGAGCTGACCGACCTGTGACACTTGTTTGTACTTACGGGAAGTGCTTTTTGACGGAATCCGGAAGGATAACAACTTTTTTAAATAATAATGTTTTGAGGATGAGTCAAAAGGATATTTCTACAATTTTTGAGAGAATGTGTAACTATTCAGTATATTCATTAACTCAGAATATATGTGAGGGATTCATAACTCTTGAAAATGGATGCAGAGTGGGTATTTACGGCACTGCAGTTTTGAACGGAAACAAAATTTCTTCAATAAGAAATATAAAAGGAATGAATATACGGTTAGCAGGAACTCACGAGGGCGTTTCTGAGGCTGTGCTGCCGCTGTTCAACTATAATCGTCCGAATGTACTGATATGCGGACCACCAGGCAGTGGTAAAACATCCGTGCTGAAAGATCTCGTAAAGAAGCTTTCAGATAACTTGAATCTCAAAATTGCAGTAGTAGATGAACGATATGAGTTTGAGGGATATTATCTGGGTTATAACACTGACATTATGAGTGGATATCCTAAGGCAGATGGAATTCAGATAGCTGTAAGAACACTTTCGCCTGAAATAGTTGTTTGCGATGAAATTGGCAGTATCGAAGAAACTGATGCAGTTATCAGCGGTTTAAATAGTGGTGTCAGTTTTGTTATGAGTATACACTGCAGAAATTTTGATGATCTGAAATTTAAAAAGCAATACTTATTACTTCGCGATGCTTATGCTATAGATTACATAGTAATACTGAAGGAAAAGTCGGAAATAAGAGATATAGTTGAGGTCAAGGAGATGGATGATGCGAACTATAGCACTACTTTTAATGGGGATATGCTGTGCTATGACAGGAAGATACATCGCGCATAAGTTGAGTTGCAGAGTGAGACTGCTTGAAAAAGCTGAAATGATGATTTCGATTATATGTAGCGAAATTAGTTATGTTGCATTACCTTCAGATCAGATAATTACTCTTTTGCTTCGTAAGAATGAGCTTTCGGATTTAACTTTTCTTATAAGTTGCAATGAATATTTAAAAGATGGTGAAGATTTTCCTGTAGCTTGGGATAAGTCTCTCAAAGGCAGAAATTTTAAACTTTTCTTAAACAGGAAGGATATTGATCTGTTAATAGATTTCGGAAGAGGCTTCGGAATAACTGACTGTGAGGGACAGATTTCGCTTTGCAGATTATATATCGATATGTTGCGGATTAAACGTGATGAAGCTATAAAAGAAAAAGAACAATATGCGGCTCCGGCTGCTGCATTAGGTTTTCTTCTTGGTATCGCTTTAATTGTGATTATTTTATAGAGGTACAATATGGAATTGGTTATAAAGATTGCGGCTGTAGGTGTAATTGTTGCAGTGCTTCAGCAGATTCTGAGCCGTTCAGGTCGTGATGATTATGCAATGATTATGGTTCTTGCCGGCATTGTTACTGCTGTTGCTATGCTTTTACGTGAGGTTTCTGATGTGTTTGATTCTGTATCTTCGTTTTTGTCTTTTTAACTATGGATATTATTAAAATTATTTTCATAGCAGTTTTATGTGCAATTATCTGCCTGATAATTAAAAGTTTCAAACCTGAGTTTCTGCCTCTTATACAGATAAGCAGTTTGATTATGATTTTTACGATGGTATATGGCATAATTAAACAACTACTTTCTGCTGTTTTATCAATCATATCTGAAACTAATGTTATTTATGACGATTACATCTTTTTGCTTTTGAAAATTTCCGGTATAGCTTTTATTACCCAGATTGGTACAGATGTGTGTAAAGATGCGGGTAGTGCTGTTTTGGCAACCGGTGTTGAGTTTGCCGGAAAGGTTGTGATTATAACGTTGTGTATACCGCTGCTGCGTGGGGTTGTTGAGATGGCTGCTGCTTTGGTAAGATGATATGAAAAGATTATACAGATTTTTGTTTACTACAACTGCAATGGTGCTTATTTTAGTTAATTTTGTTGTTATATCTTCAGCGCAAACGACTGATTCTGTACTTGATTATTTCGGCGCATTTGAGTTGTTTGAAGCCTTGCCTGATGAGACAATCGATATATTTGAACAAATCGGGATAGAAGCGATAGATTTTGATTCGGTTTTTAATGTAAATGCCGGTGACGTATGGTCAGCTGTAAAAAGATTGATTTCAGGTTCAGTTCAATCACCTTTGGAAACTTTTGTCAGACTTATTGCTGTCATAGTACTTGTTGCGGTATTCGATTGTTTTATATCGTATGACGGAAAAATCCGAATCATAACACAGATAGCAGGTGTTATGTTATGTCTGATAAGCATAGCAAATCCTTTGATGTCCGTAATAAATTCTGCAGCGGTTTCGGTGAATGTTTCAGCTGATTTTATGCTTGTTTTGATTCCGGTTATCACTTCTGTGCTGTCAGTTTCAGGTAATCCGATACTGGCAACTTCGTTCAGAACGGTTGCTTTGGGTATTGCACAGATTATATCTGCCGTAACTTCAAAGTTTCTGATGCCGGTTATTGGGGTTGTTCTGGGACTTGATATGACATGTGGTTTTTTATATGAATTTAAACTTAATGGGATTACTTCACTTATAAAAAAATTTATTACTGCTGTAATTTCGTTCACTTCAACGTTATTCGTTTCGTTTCTTGGTCTGAAGGGTGGTCTGGCAAATGCTGCTGATAATTTTACAGGGAAAAGCATTAAGCTTGTTGTAAGCTCGGCTGTACCGGTAGTAGGTGGCGCGCTTAGTGAGGCTTATTCAGGAGTTTTGGGTAGTATATTGCTTGTCAAAAGTACAATTAGTGTTTTAGGGATAGCTGCAATAACACTCATAAACCTACCATCGTGCATTCAACTTTTGTTCTGGATTTTTACCTTGCGTTTTTCAGCAGCTATTGCTGATTTGTTCAGACAGGAAAAAATATCGGAAATGCTCAGGTCACTTTCTTCATCTTTGGTTCTTTTGAATGTTATCATAGTTTTTATTGCAGTGTTATTTATTATTTCTGTAGCACTTATTCTGATGTTAAGGACGAGATAGAATGCAAATTATTAAAGAGTGGGGAGCGGGTCTGATTACTATTTCGGTTGTCGCAGCTGTGATTATGCTTCTGACTCCAAAAGGTTCATCGGAAAAGCATGTTAAAACTGCAGTTTCAATTGTTTTACTTGTAACTATGATCAGACCGATCGTTTCTTCAAAGTATTCTGACGAAGCTGTGTTTGATCCGGTGTCATTTTCTGAGTCAGCAGATTCTTTGCCAGCAAGAAAAGCTGACCTCAGTGAAATGTTCGCAAAAGATTTGGATGATAGAATTACGGATACGCTCAAAAAACATAGTCTGTCGGTTGACTGCGTTAAATCTTATGTTTCTGTTAACGATAATTATGAGGTTTATGTAAATGAAGTAGTCGTTTACTTGAAAGAAGAGTACTACGATGATAAAGAAACTGTATTAATGATAATCAAGGATGAATATGGCATTATAGCACGGACTGAGGTGAGTGGTTGAAAAAATTTTTTGAATTACTACGTGACAGAATCAAGGCTG
This sequence comes from Acutalibacteraceae bacterium, assembly GCA_036309125.1. Taxonomy (GTDB): domain Bacteria; phylum Bacillota; class Clostridia; order Oscillospirales; family Acutalibacteraceae; genus CAG-488. The sequence continues at coordinate 9,527 of JAXJUJ010000231.1, forward strand.
ACAAAAAAATATTGATTATTATGGTTGTTGGATTATCAGGTATTGTTTTACTGATGTTTTCTGAATTTAATGATCATAAAGATGATGCTTCTGAAGAGGAGGGATATCAGAATTCTACATTGAATTTCAGCGATTATGAAAAGAACACAGAAGAAAGACTTGAAAATCTGTTGGAGCAGATCAAAGGTGCCGGGAAAGTTGAGGTAATGATCACTGTTGAAAGTGGAGATGAAAAAATATATGCAACTCAGAGCAAAAAAACTGAATCGGGAGAAGAAAAAGAATATGTGCTGATTGAATCCGACGGTGCAGATGACGGATTATTACTTAAAATATCACAACCTCTGATAAGGGGAGTAGGTGTTGTTTGCCAAGGGGCAGATTCACCATCTGTCAGACAAGAAATGGTTGAAACAGTAACATCTGTATTGGGTATAAGCACCAATCGTGTAAATATAGCAAAAATGAGATCAGATGATGGAGGATAATATTATGGTGATCAAGAAAAAACAGATAATAACTGCGACTCTTGCAATGGCTTTAGGTGCAGCAGTTTTTGTGAATTGGTATTATACAAAACCGCAAACAATGCAAACACTTAACTCGGACAATACAACTGCTACTACTGAAAACGAAAACCTGGGTGATGCTCAGTATGTGTCGGCAACGACAGCTACAAAAGGTGATGAAACACTGGCTGATTTTAAGCTTAAAAGAGATTCAGCAAGAGATGAGGCTAAGGAGACTTTAAATTCAATTATAAAGGATTCGAAATCGTCTGAAAAATCAGTATCTCAGGCTACGGAATCATTGCAGATTATTGCAGATGATATAAAAGATGAAGCAGATCTTGAGAATCTTATTACAGCAAAAATTTCTGCGGACTGTGTTGTAATAATTGATGCAGAGGTTTGTCAGATTATAGTAGATAAAGGTGTTCTTAGTCCTAACGTGAGTCTTCAGATTAAGGATTTAGTTGTAAAACAAACAAAAATACCGTCAAAAAATATCACAATTATTGAATTAAATGGTTGATGTATTCAAAAAATGTGGTATAATATGCATTAAAGTATGAATATATACAGTTAGTGCACCTTAAAATTCGGCATGATTTGTCGGGAATATCTGTTGATGCGCCCTCTGTATTCATACAGAGGGTTTATTTTTGAAAGGATGAGAAATTTGAGTACAATAGCTGAGAAAAGACGTAAATCAAGAGAACAGGCGTTTATCGTTCTTTTTGAAAAGTCCTTTAACGAGGATATGAGTTTTAGTGAAATAGTCAACATAGCAATTGAGTCAGAAGTGATCGTTGCAGATGATTTTATGAATGATATCCTTGCAGCTACAGCGAATAATTTGGAAAGTATTGATTCTGAAATCGAAAAGAATCTTAAAGGTTGGAGTAAATCGCGTATTTCTAAAGTAAGTCTTGCACTGCTCAGACTTGCTATTACTGAAATCAGATTTATGGATGATATCCCTGTAGGTGTTTCTATTAACGAGTCAGTTGAGATTTGTAAGATTTACGGATCTGATGAAGATAAATCGTTCATCAATGGCGTTCTGGGCTCCGTTGCCAGAAGTGAAGAGGAATAATATGGCTTGTTTTTTAGGAATCGATACAAGCAACTATACAACGTCATGTGCGATTTACGACTCGGAAAGCGATACGATTATTCAGAAAAAGAAGCTGTTGCCCGTGAAACCCGGTGAAATCGGCTTAAGACAGAGTGATGCCGTTTTCCACCACACGGTTCAGTTACCCGTGTTACTGAGAGAGCTTTTTGCTGACTTTGACGGAAAAGTTGATTCAGTCGGAGTTTCTGAGGTTCCTGTCAGAGCGGAAGGCTCGTATATGCCTTGTTTTCTTGCGGGTGTGAGTGCAGCTGAGGCTTCAGCGTGTACTAATAATTTGTCCTTGTATAAATATTCACATCAGCAAGGACATCTTATGGCGGCACTTTTTTCGGCTGGTAAACGTGATTTGTATGGGCATGATTTTTTAGCTTTTCACGTTTCGGGAGGAACAACTCAGCTTCTTAAAGTAAGTGGTAACCTTGAGACAACTCTTGTGGCATCTTCTCTTGACTTAAAGGCAGGACAGGCTGTTGATCGCGTTGGTGTAATGCTCGGATTTTCTTTCCCTGCAGGCCGATTTGTAGATGAACTTGCATCAAAGAGTGAAAATAAGTATAAAATCAACGTGAAACTCAATGAAGGTAACTGTAATTTATCCGGCGTTGAGAATAAATGTAAAGATATGTTTCGAAGAGGTGAGAAACCGGAAGATATTTGCCGGTTTTGCATCGATTACATTATCATAACTCTTGAAAAAATGATGTTATATGCACTCGATAAGTATGGTGATATGCCTGTTTTGTTTTCAGGTGGTGTAATGTCAAACAGTATAATTAAAAAATATTTTACTGAAAAATATGGTTCTTTTTTTGCGGAACCTGAATTTTCATCAGATAACGCTGCCGGAATTGCGATTCTTGCGGCTATGGAGAAAAATTGATGTTTGAAGTATCAGTGTTAAGTGTTTCACAACTTAATACCTATGTAAAATCTATCCTTGACTCAGATTTATTATTGCAAAACGTGTTTGTTGTTGGTGAGATTTCTAATTTTACCAATCACTACCGTACAGGTCATTATTATATGACACTCAAGGATGAAAACTCCTGCATTAAAGCAGTTATGTTCAGATCAGCTAATCAGCGTTTAAAATTTATGCCGGAGAGCGGAATGAATGTAATTGTACGTGGAAGGGTTTCACTGTATGACCGCGACGGTCAGTATCAGTTGTATATTGATGATATGCAACCTGACGGCATCGGTGCATTGAATCTGGCTTTTGAACAGTTAAAGAACAAACTTGCTCAGGAAGGGCTGTTTGATGAATCAAATAAAAAACCTATTCCTTACAGAAACAAACGCATCGGTGTTGTAACTTCTGCAACAGGTGCTGTTATTCAGGATATTATCAATGTTATTTCACGCAGATATCCGTTAGCTGAAATTATTCTTGCTCCTGTTGAGGTGCAGGGAGAAAATGCGGCTCCTCAGATTTCTGCAGCAATAGACAGATTCAATTTGTGTGATGATATTGATGTGCTCATTGTAGGAAGAGGCGGAGGTTCACTTGAGGATTTGTGGGCATTTAACGAAGAGATTGTAGCACGAGCGGTGTTCAGAAGCAGGATACCTGTTATTTCGGCGGTTGGTCATGAAACTGACTTTACAATTTGTGATTTTGTTGCCGATCTTAGGGCACCTACACCTTCTGCTGCAGCTGAGCTTGCGGTTCCGGATATTAAGGATGATAAAGCTTTTGTTTCATCTGTACCGGTTAATGCAGAGTTTTCTGTAAGAAAGATGATAGCCGGAGAACAGGAAAAGCTTAGTCTGATTCGTGATAAATTAAGACTTCTCAGTCCCTCTAATGTTATAGATGACAGGTTGAATACTGTCTCTTTACTATACGCCAAAGCACTTAATCTTATAGAATTGCGCCTTGGAGATGAATCAAACAGATTTGCTGTTGCCTGCGCAAAGTTGGATTCGCTAAATCCGATTAAAGTGCTTAGCAGAGGATATTCAATTACATTAAAAGATACGAAAATAGTCAGCAGTGTCAGTGATATAACACGTGGTGATAGGGTTACAATAAAATTAGCTGACGGTGAAAAGGAATGCGAGGTGCTTTAAATGGCTGAAAAACTCACTTATGAAAAAGCGATAGTACGTCTTGAAGAAATTGTAGAGAAGCTTGATGACGGAAGTTTATCTTTGGATGAATCTATTAAACTTTTTGAAGAAAGCACAAAGCTTGCGATGTTTTGCAATGATTGCCTTGAAAAGGCTAAGTTAAAAGTATCTGAACTTTCTGCCGCTGAATAAAGGTGTTTTTATGGATAAATATATTGATTTAATTAATGAATCTTTGATGTCATATCTTCCGGACTCGGATGATATTGTTTCGAAAGCAATGAAATACAGCGTTGAAAACGGTGGAAAAAGGGTAAGACCCTCACTTTTGCTCGCTTTTTGTGAACTGTGTGGCGGTGATATTAAGAAGGCAATGCCGCTTGCGTGTGCATTGGAGATGATTCATACTTATTCCTTGATTCATGATGACCTTCCTTGTATGGATGATGATGATTTCAGACGAGGGAAGCCTTCATGTCATATTAAATTCGGATATGAATATGCACTTCTAGCCGGCGATGCGCTGCTGACACTTGCTTTTGAAACAGCACTTAAGGCTGAACTTCCTTCTGAGTGGATAATCAGCTCAGTCAGTGAACTCGCTAAAGCATCCGGTTGGGCAGGTATGGTTGGCGGACAGGTAATTGATCTTCAGAATGAAGGCAAGAAGGTCAGTGTTGAAGATGTAGTTAAAATGTACAATCTTAAAACCGGTGAGCTGATCAGGGCAGCGTGTGTGCTCGGATGTATTGCAGCAGGAGCTTATGCTAAGATACCGTATGCAACTGTTTATGCACATAATGTTGGTCTTTCCTTCCAGATAGTAGATGATATTCTGGACATAACGGGTGACGAGCAGTCCTTGGGAAAACCTGTAGGTAGTGATGAGGAAAACGATAAATGCACCTATGTTTCTTTGAAAGGTATTGAAGAATCTAAGCGTGTTGTTTCGGTGCTTACAAATGAAGCAAAAGCTGTTCTTAAAAACTTCAGCGGTGATACTTCAGCACTTGAAGCTTTTGCTGATAAAATGGAAAAAAGAAAGAATTAAAATTATTTCCTTGGAAGTGATTTGATGGATAAAGATTTTAAATATCTTAATAATATAAAATCTCCTGAAGACATTAAAAAACTGGATGAAACATCGTTGAATGAGTTGGCACAGGAAATACGAGAAAAGCTGATAACTACTGTTTCTAAAACAGGAGGACACCTTGCCTCTAATCTGGGTGTAGTTGAATTGACTTTGGCTATTCATAAAGTTTTTAATTCTCCTGAAGATAAGATAGTCTGGGATGTAGGTCACCAGGCTTACACACACAAACTTGTTACCGGTCGTTTTGACAAGTTTGATACGATTCGTCAGAAGGATGGAATATCAGGTTTTTGCCATCCTAATGAAAGCGAACACGATGTATTTTACAGCGGGCATAGTGGCACGTCGGTTTCTGCTGCTTTCGGTATTGCTCAGGCAAATAAAATTAAAAATGATGATTCATATACAGTTGCTATCATTGGTGACGGATCATTTACGGGTGGACTTGTGTATGAAGCACTTAATAATGCAGGACGTTCCAAGACAAATCTTATTGTTATTTTAAATGATAATGAGATGTCCATTTCACCTAATGTCGGATCTCTTGCCAAACATCTTGCTAAAATACGGTCTAAAAAGCGTTATGTTAGTATGAAGGCACAGCTTGAACATTTTCTTTGCAAAATACCTTTAGTTGGTGAAGGAATTGCGAATGGCTTGTTTAAAATTAAAACTACGGTAAAAAACTTCTTATACGAAAGTACTATATTTGAAAAACTTGGATTCAGGTATATGGGTCCTGTTGATGGACATGATATTTCTTTGCTTACTGAAGCATTGACAACGGCGAAAACTATCGGTGCGCCTGTAGTTTTGCATGTCAATACAATTAAAGGTAGAGGTTATGATTATGCTGAGAAGGATCCCAGCACTTTTCATGGTATTTCCAATTTTGATATTGAAACAGGTGAGTGGGTATCCGGAAGCGATACCTTCTGTAATGAGTTCGGAAATCTGATGTGCACAATGGCAGAAAAAGATGAACGTATTTCTGTTATTACTGCTGCTATGTGTCTTGGCACGGGTCTTACAGAATTCTCAAAGCAGTATTCTGACCGATTTTTTGATGTAGGTATAGCTGAGGAGCATGCAGTAACTTTTGCATCAGGATTATCAAAAGGCGGTATGTTACCTGTTTTTGCGGTATATTCTACTTTTCTTCAGCGTTGTTACGATGAGATCATTCATGATGGTGCTTTACAGGATCAGAAGATGGTTCTGGCAATTGACAGAGCTGGTTTTGTTGGAGATGACGGAGAGACACATAACGGTCTGTACGATGTCGCTTTTTTACAGAGTATACCGAAGGTTACTGTTTATTCTCCCGCAACCTATGATGAGATGAAAGTTGCTTTCGGAAATGCATTCTATAAGGATACTGATGTTGTAGCTGTCAGATATCCGCGAGGAGCTCAGCCCGAAATGCCCGATGACTATGAACCATCATATGGTCCATATGACTTGTATGGTCATATGTGGGCAGATACGATAATAGTAACTTATGGTCGTATTTTCAGTGAAGCGGCCAAAGCTGCTAATGTGCTTCTTAAGAAAAATATTAAGGTTAAAATACTGAAACTTAACAGAATTAAACCTATCGACGATGAAGCAGTTAAAGCTGTTTTGGATGCTAAACATATATTCTTCTACGAAGAAGGCGTGAGAAGTGGTGGTGTTGCAGAGAAATTTGCTGCACTTCTTCTTCAGAACGGATATAAGGGCACTTATGAAATTACAGCTATCGATGATTGCTTTGTAAAACAGGCAAAGATACCTGAGCTGATGAAAGAATATAAACTCGACTGTGACAGTATTGTCAACAAAATCAGTGGTATTAATTTGAGGTGAGATCATGGTTGATAAGATTAGACTTGATATAGCAATTGTATCCAGAGGATTAGTGCCTTCACGTGAAAAAGCTAAGGCGTTGATAATGGCGGGACAGGTTTATGTTAACGGTCAGAAAGAGCTTAAAGCGGGTGCAACTGTCAAAGAAACAGATGCGATTGAAGTCCGAGGAAGTCAGAATCCTTTTGTAAGTCGCGGCGGTCTTAAACTACAGAAGGCTGCAGAGAATTTCGATATAAATCTCAATGATTGCGTTTGTATGGATATAGGTGCTTCGACCGGTGGTTTTACGGATTGTATGCTGTCATACGGTGCTAAAAAAGTATATGCCATAGATGTAGGATATGGTCAGCTTGCATGGAAGCTCAGGACAGATGAGCGAGTTGTAAATATGGAACGTACAAACTTCAGATATGTCACACATGAACAGATTCCTGAAGATATTGATTTTGCCAGTGTTGATGTTTCGTTTATCTCGTTAAAGATAATTCTTCCGGTACTGAGAGCTCTGTTGAAAGATGGTGGTGAGGCAGTTTGTCTGATAAAACCACAATTTGAAGCCGGTAAGGAAAAGATTGGGAAAAAAGGTGTGGTAAGAGATCCTTTAGTACACACTGAAGTGGTTGAAAGGATAACTGAGTTTGCAGTTGAAACAGGCTTTAATCTCAGAAATCTTGATTTTTCACCAATCAAAGGCCCGGAAGGAAATATTGAATATCTGATGCATATAATCAAGAGTGATGACCCGTGCAATCAGTGTGAGATTGTTCCATCAGAATTAGTTGAAAAATCACATGGTACTTTGGATATATAACAGGTGAGTCAGTATGAAAATAGCTTTACTACCGAACTTAACTAGGAAAAATGCTCTTAAAGTTTCGCTTGAAGTCTGTAAAAAGCTTGATGAATTGAACGCATATTACATGGTTAAAATTGAAGATCGTAAGTTATTTGAGAAAACGAAGGCTGAATTTTTATCTCAAGATAAAATGATTTCAGAGTGTGATGTTATAATTACAGTAGGTGGCGACGGTACTATAATTCACGCTGCAAAGGCAGGTAAACCTATTCTTGGTATAAATGCCGGAAGGATTGCTTTTATGGCAGGACTTGAGTCGGCGGAGCTGGATATGTTAAAAAATCTGATAGATGGTAATTACGAAAATGATCGTCGTATGATGCTGAAAGCTGATGTGTGCGACTCTGACGGCAATGTTGTTAAAACTTGTTTTTGCGTTAATGACGTTGTTGTTGCCAGAGGAAAACAGATTAAAATGGAAGATATTTCTGTTGAGCATAACGGCAAACTGATAAATAACTATACAGCTGACGGTGTAATAATTTCCACTCCTACGGGTTCAACTGCATATAGTTTATCTGCGGGAGGCCCTGTGGTTGATCCGCAGATTGAGAGTATACTTCTTACTCCTATATGTACTCATTCCCTTTTTTCCAGAGCATTGATATTTAAGCCGGATTCAGTTTTCAGACTTTACTCGCCGACTTCAGCTGAACTTTCACTTTCCTGTGACGGAGAAGATACTGTAACGGTTCCGGGTGACCATTACGTACTTGTAACTAAAGCTGAAATATACGGGGATTTTATCCGGATTAAAAATGAGACATTCCTTGAAATATTGAACAGTAAACTTGCACAACGCAGACTGTAAGGAGAGAATGAAATGAAGAAAAAAAGACATAGTATGATCCTCAAATTAATTAGTAAATTTGAAATAGGAACTCAGGAAGAGTTGATGGAAAAACTACGCGAGAATGGTTTTGATGCAACTCAGGCGACTGTTTCACGCGATATCAAAGAATTACGTCTGGTCAAGCAGATGGATAAAAAGGGTTCATACAGATACATAGAAGGAAAAAGCGAAACAGATGAATATCTTTCAAAATTTAATGCGATTTTTTCACATTCTGTAATATCCAGTGACTATGCGATGAACACTGTCGTTATTAAGTGCTATACAGGTATGGCACAGGCAGCATGTGCAACATTTGATAACATGCAGTGGGAAGGCCTGGTTGGTACTATTGCAGGTGATGATACCATTTTCGCACTCTGCAGAACAGAACAACTTGCCAAGGAATTGAAAAATTCAATTGACAGATTGGTAAAGTAAAATTTACTCGGACGTGATGCTATGCTTACAAGTTTAAAAATTGAAAATGTAGCTATTATTGAAAGTGCTTCAATCGAATTTGGTTGTGGACTTAATATTCTGACAGGTGAAACAGGTGCAGGTAAGTCTATTATTATAGATTCAATAAATGCTGTTTTAGGTGAAAGGACATCAAAGGATCTTATCAGAACAGGAGCGGACAGTGCAAAAGTTTTTGCTGTTTTTGAGGATATACCGGAAAACGTTAAATCCTTATTGTCTGAAAACGGTGTAGATTCTGAAGATGATGTACTAATCGTAAACAGAGTGATCAATAAAGATGGAAAAAATGTTTGTCGAATAAACGGATGTCCGATAACTGTTAATATGCTTAAAACAGTTGCACGTGAATTGATTAATATTCACGGTCAGCACGATAATCAGGCGTTACTTTCTCCCGAAAGGCATTGTTCTTTCGTGGATAATTTCGGAGGTTATACGGAATTAATTAATGAATACAAGGTTTCGTATGATGAGTTGTGTGATATACGAAGGCAGCTAAGCTCTTTTAAAACTGATGAAGGTGAAAAAGCCAGACGCATAGATCTTCTTACTTATCAGATAAATGAAATTGAATCTTCAGCAGTTACAGTTGGTGAGCGACAAGAGCTTGTTGACAGAAAAAATCTTATAAATAATTCTCAGCGTATAATAAAATCTCTCAGTGCGGCATACGATGCCATTAAGCGTGATGACGGCGGTGCAGACAGTTTGTCTTCTGCTTTGTATGACACAGAGAAAGCGGCAGAGTGTTATGAAGCTGTTTCTTCCATTGCTGAACAGCTCTCGAATATCAAGTATTCTCTTGATGATGTAGCTGAAGAAATCCGCGAAAAGTTATCGGAACTTGATTATGATGAATTTGAGCTTGATGAGATAGAATCAAGACTTGACTTATTGTATAGATTGTCCAGGAAATATGGCGAGACCGAAGAAGAGATTCTTGATTACCTTGAAAAGGCTAAGGATGAGCTATATAATATATCTTTTTCAGACGAAAAAATCCAACATCTTACTCGAAAAGAAGCTGCTGCATTCGAAAAAACAACTAAACTTGCTGCTGATATAACTGCGGCAAGAATTTCGGCCGGTAAAAAATTGAGTGATTTGATTTGTCACGAGCTTGAATTCCTTGATATGCCTAATGTTGTTTTTGTCGTTTCGAGAAAAGAAGTGGAACTTAATGATAATGGTGCAGATGAAATTGAATTTCTGATTTCTGCCAATGCCGGAGAAACACCTAAATCTTTGGCGAAAATTGCATCCGGTGGTGAGCTTTCGAGAATTATGCTTGCTATAAAAAATTCACTTGCTGACAGTGATAATATAGGAACAATGATTTTTGATGAGATCGATACAGGTGTAAGCGGAAGAGCGGCAGAAAAAATTGCATTGAAGCTTCGTCAGGTTTCGGAAGGTCGTCAGGTTATATGTGTTACTCATCTGGCTCAAATTGCCGTACAGGGTGATGTTCATCTTTATATAAGTAAATCAGTAAGAGATGGTAAGACTTATACTAAAATCAAGTCTTTGATGTCTGATGAAAGAACCAATGAGATAGCACGAATAATGGGTGGTATTGAGATTTCTGATCTTCAGCTTCAAAGTGCAGCAGAAATGCTTAAGAGAGCAGGAAATATTTAGATTTAATTTACAGTTGTAAATTTGCGAATGTTATGTTATAATTATAAAAATTTTCAAAATTACGGATGGAGAAGTATCAAATGAAAAAATCTTACACGAAAACCAGACTTTTGGCTTTGCTGTCTGCTTTCATTTTTGTTTTTTCTCTTGTTTTGTCAGGATGTACAGCAGGTAAAAAGCTTGAAGAACCAAAGAAAAGCGCAGGAAGTAATGATATAATCAATATTGGCGAAGGTGACCCTAATATTCCTCCTGATGCTCAGATCGTTATCGGTGCAGACGGACAGTCATATCTTGTAGACGGTCAGGGTAATTCTATAATTTATAATCCTACCTCTGCATATATTGATCCGAATGCTACGGTGCCGACTCAAAGTTTAACTGCCGCACCGCTTCCTTCAGTTAACACTCAGGCTCCTGCAACTTCACCAACAAAACCGAGTGTTGAACCAACAACTCCGACTACAAGCAGTTCGACTACATCAAGTGTTTATAACGCACTTGCTATACAGCGAAAGTTCGGTTTCAATAAGGCTTATGATAATTTTGCAGGATTTGCTAATTTCTATCTTGATACTATAAGAGTTTATTTCACATATGATAATAAAGACTGGCTTATAGAGCTTTGGAAGGGCGAATATGCTATGGCTTCTGTTGGCTGTGAAATTGGTTTTTATTACAACAATAATCCGTCGTCTGATACGAATGGACCTCTTGCTGCCAGTGTCGGAGAGAAAAAGCACTTCAAATCAGTTGAAGATGAAGATGCAATGTACTGTTCAATGGAGCTTTGGCAGTATGTTAAGTCAACTGATGCAGAACCTGTCAAGAGAATTGACTTTGGCAGAAGACGTTGCTGGTGGGCTGCTTCGTTTGAAAATGGTGTTCTTGAAAAACACAGTGACAGAACATCGCTTATAATGCGTGGCTCGATTGAATTCCCGACGCTTGAAATGATGGAACTTTTTGTTAACGGACTTGAAGAAAGAGGCTTTAAAGAGGGTAGTACTTCTACTTATAAGAACGTCGAAAGGTATACTGTAAATGGCAAAAAAGTAACAGTTAACTGGCGTTATTATGATGAAGATCGTTTTCAGGGTTAATATTTAGTGTTGTTATGGCAAAAATTATACATATATTTTGTGTTTTTGCTTGACATTTGATATTATTGGATATATAATGTTGTTGCTAGGTATGAATTTTTAGAAAGGAAGATAATCAAAATGAAAAAGTTTTTAGCAGTTCTTCTTTCAGTAGTTCTTTGTGCTACAGTTGCTTATTCAGTATGTGCTGAAGAAGTAGCTCCTGAAGAGGATGTAGTAGTTGTTGAGACTGAAGCAAATCCGGTTGCTGATCTTGCTGATTCTCTTGCTAACGACACAGTTGCACAGGAAAAGGCTGAAGAAATCGTTGAAGCTATCAAGACAGGTTCAACAAGCGATGATATCGTTTCTTTGCTTGGTGCTCTTGAGCAGTATGTAAACGGTGCAGGTTTTGAAGTTTCAGACCTTCAGGATGCAGGCGCAGTTCGTGATGTAATTGACTCTTTCCTTGAGGATGCTGGTGTTGACTCAGAGGAGCTTAATCAGGCTATTTCTGAGAGCACAGTTGCAAATGCTGTTCTTGGCATTTACTACTCAGCTCCTGAAGTTGACGAACCCGTTGTTGATGATCCTACAGAGGAGATTCCGGACACAGGTTTCAGAGGTTAATCTAAATGAAGTTAAAGGTGATGTTTTATCCATCACCTTTTTTCTTTTTTTAAAGTTTACTTATAGTTAACAAATTATTGTTTAAATTATGTTATCATTTAACGGTGACGTTAACCGGAGCCATTGTTTTTTAATGTTGGTTGATTGTTGTGATTTATGGGATTTCCACTTTTATTGATTATAAATGTATCGGCCGTAGTATGACTTATTAAAACAACAGTCCATCCGTTTTTTTCGTATTTGCCATATTCTTGGGCATTCTTTATAAATGTAGAAAAATTCTTTTGTGTTTGATTTGTTAAAATAACGCCTGTGTTTATTAAAAGATTGTAATTTTTTTTACTGTTTTTGTCAAAACTCGAAAGTGTACATTGAATTATTTCACCATTTTTGTTAGAATATAATGAGTATAGGGTATTGTTATCTGTCATAATATGATAGATAATGTTTTCTTTTTTTTCGATAGTAAAATATTCTGCCTTGAAATCATATCCGTAATTTTTATTAAGTTCATTAAGTAATTCATTAATATTTTTTTGTGATTCTGAAGTGCATGATGTCATAATTGTCAGTAATAAAATGACAGTACTTATAATTTTGAGTGTTTTTTTCATAGTTTCGCCACCATTTTTATTTTAATATATATTCATAAATTTACAATTTAGCACGAAAGAGGTTGTTTTATGGCAAAGAAAAAGATTAATAAGAAAACCAAAAAGATCATAATTTCTTTGGTAGTGATTGTTGCAATTATTGCTGCGATTTGTGTAGTTGCACTTAAACCTGAAGAAAAGCTGAAGGTTGAAACTGTTAAAGCTACTGTAGAAACAATCAGTGAAACACTTGATACTTCAGGTGTAGTTTCAGTAGCTGATCAGGACGTATTCACAATTCCTTCAGGCGTCATAGTTGAATCTGTAAACGTCAAGGAAGGCGATGTAGTTACAGCTGGTGATGTTATTGCAACTTTTGATCTTTCGTCTTTAAATGATGTGCTGAAAGAAAAGAAGGATGCTTATAATAAAGCTGAAGAGTCTTATAAGAACGCTCAGCTTACTGCAACTCAGTCGAAAGATAAAGTTTCTCAGGTAAAAGAGCAGATTTCTGAACTGGAAGCAGAAATAGCTCGACTTCAGGAGAAGAGCGACAAAAAAGACGATACGGCTAACGTTACTGAAAGTAAGGTTTCAAGTTCTATGGTTCAGAGATTTATGAGTACTGCAAAACTTTTTGGTTTTGATTATACTCAGGAAGAAGCTGAAGCGCTTTTAGCTGATATTCTTGCTTCCGGAAGCAGTCTGAACGACATGTCGTCTTTTATTGATAACCTTACAACAATTGGAAGTGCCAACGGATCTTTTGATTTTGGTGCATTAAACGGAATGACAGAGTCTTCTGAGCTTATGTCAGCAGAAATGAGTCTCATTCAGCTTAAGGCTCAACTCGCTACACTTGAATTGCAGTCTGATTCTACTTATGTTGCAACTTTTAAAACTATTGCAGATAAATCTAAGGAATCCTATCTTGCTACACAGCAGCAGATTGATTCAATGAAGAATGGTTGGGTAGCAAAAGCTAATGGTATTGTTACAGAGGTTAATTTGTTACCTGATGGTAGTGTTGCTTCCTCTACGGAATCTACCGTAGATATGAATTCAATTCTCGCTGCTGTATCTTCCGGTGCGGATATTACATCTTTGCTTACATCTTTTATGGGTCAGGGCACAGCAGCTGTAAAGGTGCTTTATTATCCTTTAGTTGCTGATATATCATTAAGTAAGTATGATGTTCTTGATGTGGATATCGATCAGGATGTTATCGTTAAACCTGCAAGCGGCAGTGTACTTAATGGTAAGGTTTCGTATATAAGTGCAGTTGCAACTTCTTCAAACGGACTAAATCTCGGATCAATTATGGGCGGTTCTTCTGCATCGAGTGTTATTCCGGCTCAGATTACCATTGAGAACGTCGACAGCTCCCTTATAGTTGGTGTTGATGTTCAGGTTTCGATTATAACAGATACTGTTGAGAATGCTATTGTTGTTCCGGTAGAGGTAATTTGTATTGATAGTGAAGAAGTATTTGTATATGTTCTTGAGGATGGCAAGGCAGTTAAACATAATGTTGAACTGGGTATATCGAGTGATACTCACTATCAGGTGCTTTCAGGCATTACTGAAGATGATATTCTTATCAAAAATACGCTTGGACTTGAAGAAGGAGTAAGCGTTGAAGCTGAATAAACGGAGGTAGTTTTGTGGATATAAGAGAAAATATACGCATAGCCGTTTTCAGCATTAAAACTAATATGATGCGTTCGTTGCTTACAATGTTAGGCATCATTATTGGAGTCGCTTCTGTTATTGCTATTATTACAGTAGGCGATGGTGGTCGTGACTATATTGTAGGTATGATTGAGGAAATGGGTTCAAATGCAATTCAGATTATGGTAAATGCGACAGAAGCTGAGACTTCAGATTACCTTTCTGAAGCTGATGTAAACGCTATCCGTAGACTCGATAATGTAAAATACTGCTCACCTTATGAATATTCTTTCGGACAGGTTGACACCCGTAATTATAGTAGCTATGCATTTACTATTGCTGGAAACGAAGACGTTTTTCGTATTAATAATATAGCTACTAAGTATGGAAGAGCGTGGACCAAAACCGAATATGAGCAACGCAAAGCAGTTTGTGTTATCAGCACACTGACGGCTAAGGATGCATTTGGACGAGAAAACTGTGTCGGCGAAACAATTAACTATACAGTCAATGAACAATCGATTACGCTTAAAGTTATTGGTGTAGTAGATATGGCTGATATGATGCAACTTTCTGAAGAACAAGCTTCTTCAATGGATATGTCTCAGATGATGGGCGGCGTGAGTATGGGTATGATTGGTATTCCTGCCAGCCTGAACGGACAACTAAATAATAAGGTTGACCAATATTCTCAGATCTTTTTTATAACTGAAGATGGCGCAGATTTGCAGAATATAGGTGAGTCTGCATTAAATATTATTAAAACAAGACACGGAAGTTTTGATGACTCGATATATACGCTTAGTATTATGGCAACGTATATTGACCTTTTGGATTCAGTGATTAATATCTTTACTACTTTTATTGCGGCTGTCAGCGCTATTTCACTTATTGTCGGTGGTATTGGTGTTATGAACATAATGCTTGTATCTGTTACCGAACGAACTCGTGAAATAGGTATCAGGAAGTCTTTGGGTGCAAAAACGTCTACGATTATGTTCCAATTCCTGACTGAGTCGATTATTCTTTGCTTGATAGGCGGTTTAATAGGATTGATACTTGGCGTTTCAGGAGCTTTGGCTGTAGCTGCTTTCCTTAATATACCGATAGCTGTTAAGGCTTCAACTGTTGCTATTGCTGTTGGTTTCTCCAGCGCAATTGGTATTTTCTTTGGAATATATCCCGCGAAGAGAGCTGCACAAATGACGCCTATAGAGGCTTTAAGACGTGATTAATTAAAATTAGAGTGATGCAAAAAAGTTTATGTATTTTCGCATCACTCTTTTTGCTTATTAAAAATTCCCGTTAAGATTTTGTAATCTTAACGGGAATTAAGTTTAATTATTAGAAGTAATAATCGAGCTCATCATATACATCTTCAAGATAATTATCGTAATTATCGTAGTAATATGAATCTGAATCCTGATAGAACTTCCATTCTTTGCCTTCCTTGAGCATGATCAAAGTGATTTTCTTCTCGTTTTCACGAATATCACCTTCATAGGTGATCTCGAGTGTAACACGTCTGCCTTCTTTGATTTCGCTGTAATCAAGTTCTGCGTTACGGAACATCTCTTTATAGTTTGATAACTCGCGCTCATCGAGCTTTTTGTTGCTGTCAACCTTATAGCTCATTTCTACGCCTGTGCCAACTTCATACTCAAGTGACTCGTACTGAGAATTAAGACGATTATTGATGTTTTCAATAACTTCCATTGAGTCCTGATCTCTTGTATAGAGTTCACTTGAAAGTGAATAAAGTTCGTCAGCGTTTTTGTCTTCGTAAGCGTTCATAAGGTTTTTAACTGCACCTTTGTGACCTGTGAAGCCTGAAACGATACCGAGTACTATAAGAAGAACGATAAGACCAACAACGCACGGAGCAGCTATTTTAAAAATCTTGTGATGAACAACCTGGTTGATAAATGAAAGCACAACCTCTTTGTTGATCTGAACAGATTTTTTCTGAGGAACTTCCGGAGCAACCGGAGCACCACAATAGCCACATACTACAGCGGTATCATCTAAAACTCCGCCACAGTTTCCACAAAATTTTGACATAAAAATTCTCCTTCCAATTAATTAATTAATAGGATGGTGTTATTATATCAAATTTAAATGTTTTTGTCTACACGAAAAATGAATTTGTTACACTTTTTAACAAATTTTATTATTTGTTTATTCAACTGTCACGCTTTTTGCGAGATTTCTAGGCTTATCAATTTCACAATTTTTTTCCAGTGCTGTATAATAAGCTATCAATTGTAATGGTATTATTTCCAAAAGGGGGTAGAAGAAGTCTATGGTTTCAGGGATATTAATGTTGTTTTTGATCTGATTCGTTGATATCGAGAGTATTTCTGCTCCTCTGGCACTTGCTTCTTCTATATTGCTTTCCAATTTAGTTTTCATCTCTTTGGAACAGTTTAAAGCAATTATTAGACTTTTATTATCTATCAATGATATTGTTCCGTGTTTTAGCTCACCGGCAGCATATGCTTCACAGGGGATGTAACTGATTTCTTTTAGTTTAAGTGATGCTTCTGTTGCTGTGCAGTAACCATATTTACGACCGATAAAACATATATATTCAGATTTAAGAATCTTATTCGTTATTTCTTTATAGTCGTAATTACTGTTTAAAATCAATTTGACTTTTTCAGGAATTTCTTTTAGTTCATCTATAAGACTGCCTGCTGTTTTTTTGTTCATCTCACCACTTAATACTGACAGATAAATGATAAGTGTGTATATTACAGTTAACTGTGCTGAATAAGCTTTTGTCGTAGCAACAGCAACTTCTTTTCCGGCCTTAGTTAAAATTACACAGTCACTTTCCATAGCTATTGTACTGTTTTCAACATTGACTATTGAAATTATTTTTGCTCCCTTTTCCTTAGCGATGCGTAATGCCGCAAGTGTGTCGGCTGTTTCTCCGCTCTGACTAATAATTATTACCAGAGAATTGTTGTCTAAATGTGGAGATCGATATCTGAATTCAGAAGCAATTTCTGCTGAACTTTTCCTTCTGAAGAGCTCTTCGCAAGCGTATGCACCTACCATTCCGGCATGGTATGCAGATCCACATGCTATAAAATGAACGCTATTAATATTTTTAATTTCGTTTTCAGTCCATCTTAGACCTTTGAAATGAATTTTTTTACCGGAACAAATTTCATTCAGTGTACGTCGTATAGCAAA
>JAXJUJ010000232.1:0-4579 GCA_036309125.1 Acutalibacteraceae bacterium
AATACAATAACTTCCCCATGCGTCCACTAAATTGGAAATCTCCTGCTGACTATATCAAAGCTTTTATCAGCTTCGGCGAGGTTTTCTAATTTTGTAACACATCATTGACAAACCTACATTAAAGAAAACTTTCATTTGTTAACTTCTGCCTGAAGATATTTTTCTATGCAGGAAACAACAAGATTTCTTGCTGTGTTCACATTTCCGCTTACAGTACAGCCTGCTGCTCTCGAGTGACCGCCGCCACCAAGCATAGCACAGACTTCAGAAGCGTCAACACCTTCGTGTGTCCTCATTGAAACCTTGAAGGTTCCGTCTGTTTTTTCGCGCATCGTCACACCTACGACAACACCCTCGATCTGTCTGGGTATTGCGGCAATCGCATCGACTTCGCTTTCATCAGAGCCGCTTCTGCGGTACATATCCTGTGTAATCGTGATAAACGCACATTTATCGTCAAGATACATTTTCATAGACTCAAGCGCAAGACGTTCAAGTGCAACATAAGTTCTTGTTTTGGTTTCAAACATTATGACATTGATTCTGCTGTGGTCAGCACCTGATTCAATCATCTCAGCTGCCATCCTCATAGTCCTCGGAGTAACGTTTGCATATCTGAAACAGCCTGTATCTGTTGTAAGTCCCGTGAAAATACAGTCAGCAATTGTTTTTGTGACTTCTGCTCCAAGTGCTTTTATAACCTCAAGTATAATCTCACAAGCCGCAGCTGCAGAAGCATCAAGGAGAGTTTTTTCGGCATAAAGTCTGTTTGAGCCGTGGTGGTCAATGCAGAGCTTTACCCTGCCACCGAAGCGACCCTCGAAATCCTTTCCGAGAAGCTTTGCATCAGCAACGTCAACCGCAATTATATTTTCATATTCGATATCCTCTTCACAAAGCGTACCCATATAAGAATACTTTGCAGGCATAGTGTCACCGCAACGGACAACGGCATTTTTTCCAAGCGATTTCAAAGCATCGCAGAGTGCAAAGCCACAGCCGAGCGTATCCCCATCAGGGTGCGCGTGTGTCAGAATCAGAAAATCATCATTATTTTTAAGGAACTCTACCGCTGTTTTCAGATCAATAATCATTCTTCCTCAGTCCTCAAGTCATCCATAATTTTAACAATATTCATACCGTGCTCGATTGAATCGTCCGCAATAAACAACAACTCGGGTGTTTTTCTCAGATGCAGACGCTTGCCAACCTCACGGCGGATGTATCCCGTTGCACTCTTAAGACCCTTGACAGCCTCTTTTGCTGTATCAAGACCTTCAAGTGCGCTGATGTAAGCCTTTGCATAAGATGCATCTGAGCTTACCTCAACACGTACAACGGTCAACATTTTATCCATTACCCTCGGATCCTTAAGCTCACGGATTACCGCAATTATCTCGCGCTTGATATCCTCGGATACTCTGTCAATTCTATATCCGGCCATATATACCTCTTATTAATCTCTGTATTCTTCGATGACATATGCTTCGAAAATGTCGCCTTCCTTGATATCGGAGAACTTGTTAAGGCTGATACCACATTCGTAGTTAGATGCTACTTCCTTAACGTCATCCTTGAAGCGGCGAAGTGATGAGATTTCATCATCAGCAAGCACAATACCGTCACGAACAACACGGATTTTTGAGTTTCTTGTAATTTTACCGTCGAGAACGTAACAACCCGCAACCTTACCTACTGAAGAAATGCTGATAACATTTCTTACCTCACAACGGCCCTGCTCAACCTCACGGAACTTAGGAGCAAGCATACCCTTGATAGCTGCCTGAATTTCTTCAATGCAGTCATAGATGATACGATACATTCTCATTTCAACGCCGTCACGCTCAGCAAACTGAACAGCAACCGGGTCGGGACGGACATTAAATCCTACGATAATAGCATTTGAAGCGTTTGCAAGCATAACGTCAGACTCACTGGGAGCACCTACACCGTTATGGATAACGCGAACGCGTACTTCATCATTTGAAAGCTTTTCAAGACTCTGCTTAACAGCTTCTGCTGAACCCTGAACGTCAGCCTTAACGATGACGTTGAGGTCCTTCATCTCGCCTTCCTTGAGTGAATCAAAGAGGTTATCAAGAGTAACCTTCTGCATTGACTTGAACTGCTCTTCCTTAGCTTCGCTCTTTCTCTGCTCAACAAGCTCACGTGCAAGACGCTCGTCACTTACTGCGTCAAAGATATCGCCTGCCTGAGGAACTTCTGCAAGACCTGTGATCTCAACAGGAACTGACGGACCTGCAGACTTAACCTTTCTGCCCTTATCGTCAGTCATAACACGAACACGGCCTACAGCTGTACCTGCAACGATGATGTCACCTGAGTTAAGTGTACCCTTCTGAACAAGAAGTGTTGCAACAGGACCGCGACCTTTATCAAGACGAGCCTCGATTACGATACCCTTACCTGCTCTGTTCGGGTTAGCCTTAAGCTCCTGCATTTCTGCAACGAGAAGGATATTTTCAAGAAGAGTGTCGATACCCATATGAGTTTTTGCTGATACGGGTACACAGATAACGTCGCCGCCCCACTCTTCAGGAACAAGGCTGTGCTCTGTGAGCTGCTGCATAATTCTGTCCGGGTTAACATCCTGCTTATCCATCTTATTGATAGCAACGATAATCTGAACTCCTGCAGCCTTAGCATGGTTGATAGCTTCAATAGTCTGCGGCATAATACCGTCATCGGCAGCAACAACGAGAACTGCAATATCTGTAGCCTGAGCACCACGTGCACGCATTGATGTAAATGCTGCGTGACCCGGAGTGTCAAGGAATGTAATCTTCTGACCGTTGAGGTCAACTCTGTAAGCACCGATATGCTGTGTGATACCGCCTGCTTCAGTTGTTGTGACAGATGTGTTTCTGATAGCGTCAAGAAGTGATGTTTTACCGTGGTCAACGTGACCCATTACGCAGACAACGGGATCACGGAGAATGAGATCTTCATCTGTATCTTCGCTGTCATCGATGATTCTGTCTTCGATTGTGACAACGATCTCTCTTTCAACCTTTGCACCAAGCTCAGTTGCAACGATTTCAGCTGTATCATAGTCGATAACCTCGTTAACGCTTGCCATCTGACCGAGCATAAAGAGCTTTTTGATAACTTCTGCTGCTGTCATATGAAGAAGCTCTGCAAGAGCGCCGACTGTGATTTCGTCAGGAACCTGAATCTTAAGCTGAGGCTTCTTAGCTCTTTCAGCTGCAATTCTCTTGAGTCTCTCTGCTTCAGTCTCTCTTCTTGAAGAACGCATACCCTGCTTACGGTACTGCTGTGACTTCTGCTTGAGCTTCTGCTTATTTACTGTCTTGTCATTCTGAACTCCGCGGTTTGCGGGAGCGATATTTTCATAACGCTCATTGTACTTTTCGAGGTCAACGTTGTTTGCTCTTGTGTCAACAGTTCTTGCTTCACCCTTTGTTCTGCTCTGCGGCTTTGCATTGGGATCCTTTTCCTTTTTCTTAGGAGTGTTCTGAGGCTGCTGTGCCTTTTCGGGAGCCTTTTCCTGCTTTACATTCTCAGGCTTCTTATCCTTAGACTTATCTTTACCCTTTTCTGCAGATTCATCAGTCTTCTTTTCAGAAACCTTTTCCTGCTTTGCGGGTTCTTCAGCCTTTGCTTCCTTCTTGGGCTCATTTGCTGTAGCAAAATAAGCATCGAAGCTTTCTACGCTGTTTTCCTTTGTATAAACTTCAAAAATCACGTCAAGCTCTGTTTCCTCAAGAGCTGTCATGGATTTCTTCTGACCGTCAAAGTATTTGTTCAGAATTTCAAGAACACCTTTGCTAGGCACATCAAAATCCTTAGCGACTTCATGGACTCGGTATTTATTTATCATAAACCTCGCTCCTTTCCTGATTTGTTTTCGTTAAATTTCTTGATTAATGTTTTTGCGAAGCCTTCATCGTCAACCGTAAACACCGCTGCCTTAAAGCTGACTGCATTTTTGATATCAAGCATCGTATAGCTGACATCGACGATTATGACTTCTGCCTTTTGTGCAAGTGAAGTGATTTCTTCATTGAGTCTTGCTGAGGCATCTGAACAGATCACACAAAGACTTGCGTTACCTGAATTAAGAGACGCCTTACACGCATCGTGGCCAAGGCTTAACTTACCTGCCTTTCTGCACAGACCCAACAGACTGAGTGCTGAATCATTCACGATTTTTCAGCTCCTCTTCCATTTTATCGTAAACCTCATCCGGAATCTGCATCTGGAAAGATCTCTCGATACGCTTTGACTTTCTTGCGATTCTGAGACATTTCTCATCAGGGCAGATATAAGCTCCTCTGCCGTTCACACGTCCCGTAAGGTCAATAAGAACCTTATCGTCGGGAGTTTTCACGACACGTACAAGCTCCTTTTTCGGCTTCATTTCACCGCAGCCCGTACACTTACGGAGAGGTATTTTTTTCTGCTGCATTCTGATTCCTCCTTATTAAAGGATGATAGAAGGCTCGATTTTTCCGCTTTCGGGTTTGATGTCAATTTTCCAGCCTGTAAGCTTAGCTGCAAGACGTGCATTCTGACCCTTGTTACCGATAGCAAGTGA
>JAXJUJ010000233.1:0-13013 GCA_036309125.1 Acutalibacteraceae bacterium
CAGGCTTCGAAGGTGGCCAGATGCCTTTACAGAGACGTCTCCCCAAGAGAGGTTTCAACAACATTTTCCGCAAGGAGATTGTTGCAGTTAACGTAGCTGATCTTGAAGCTAGATTTGAGAACGGCGCTGTAGTTGACGTTGAGTCACTCAAGCAGGTCGGTCTTGTTAAGAATTCTTTTGATGGTGTCAAAATCCTCGGCAATGGCGAGCTCACAAAGAAGCTTACTGTAAAAGCTGATGCTTTCTCAGAGTCTGCAAAGCAGAAGATTGAGGCAGCAGGCGGAAATGCAGAGGTGATCTGACATGTTGAAGACAATCGCTAACGCATGGAAAATCCCCGATCTTCGTAAGAAGATTTTGTTCACAGCATTGATTCTTCTCATCTTCCGCATCGGTGCAGCTATCCCTGTACCGTTCGTAAATGCCGGTCAGGATGGTATTTTCAACGATAGCGTAATGTCCGGTACATTTATGGAGTACCTGAACATGATGACAGGTAACGCATTCAACTATGGTACGATTTTCGCAATGTCAATCACACCGTACATCAACAGCTCAATTATCATTCAGTTGTTGACAGTTGCAATCCCTGCTCTTGAGCGTCTCGCAAAAGACGGCGAAGAGGGACGTAAGAAGATTGCTACAATCACACGTTATTGTACAGTTGTTCTTGGTCTTCTTCAGAGTACTGCTTACTACTTCTACCTTCGCGGTAACGGTTTCCTTCTTGAAGACGCTTCAGGCGCTCGTTTCGAAGGCTTCGCAGCAGTATTCCAGGCACTCGTTATTATTCTCTGCTTAACAGCAGGTACAGCATTGATCATGTGGCTCGGTGAGCAGATCAATGAAAAGGGTATCGGTAATGGTATTTCTCTTATCCTTTTCGCTGGTATCGTAGCTCGTGTTCCCACAATCTTTGCACAGCTCTTCAGCTCTGAAGGCGGTTACTTCTCATACGGTGAAGTATATTCAGTACTTTCAGTTGCTGTAGTTATCTGTCTTCTCCTTATGATTGCTTATATCGTTTGGATGGATAACTCAGAACGTCGTATCCCCGTTCAGTACGCTAAGAGAGTTGTTGGTCGTAAGATGTACGGCGGCCAGAGCACACATATTCCTATGAAGGTTAATATGTCTGGTGTTATGCCGGTTATCTTCGCTTCATCAATCCTTTCACTTCCTCCGACAATCAACCTTTTCATTGGTGTTGAGGAGACAAGTAATTGGTATAAATATTTCTTCGGTTTCTTCCAGAGCGACAGCTGGGTATATGCAATCCTGTATTTCCTTTTGATAATCTTCTTTGCATATTTCTACGCTTCAATCCAGTACAATCCGATTGAAATGGCAAATAACATCCGTAAAAACAGCGGTGCTATCCCGGGTATCCGTCCCGGCAAGCCGACTTCTGATTATATTCAGAAGATTTTGGGCAGAATTACATTGCTCGGCGCTCTTCTTCTTTCAGTTGTTGCGTTGTTCCCTGTATTGTTCCAGTTGATCACAACAGCATGCAAGGTTCCGATGCAGATTTCACTTGGCGGTACATCAATCATCATTCTTGTTGGTGTTGCGCTTGAAACTGTTAAGCAGCTTGAATCACAGATGATGATGCGTCACTACAAGGGCTTCCTTGATTAATTAAAAGGAGATCGAGCTATGAAATTAATTCTTCTCGGAGCACCCGGTGCAGGTAAGGGCACACAGGCAGAGGTAATCTGCGAAGCTCTCAAGATTCCTGCAATTTCTACGGGCAACATCATCCGTGATGCTCTTGCAAAGGGCACAGAGATGGGACTTAAAGCTAAGTCCTTTATAGAAGCAGGTCAGCTTGTTCCTGATGAAGTCGTTATCGGAATCATCAAGGAAAGACTTGCGAAGGATGACTGTGCAAACGGTTTCATCCTTGACGGTTTCCCGCGTACAATCCCTCAGGCAGAAGCACTTGATGCTATGGGCATCGAAATCGACAGAGTTGTTGATATCGAAGTTCCTGATGAGAAGATTGCAGCGAGAATGTCGGGCAGACGCGTATGTAAAGCTTGCGGCGCATCTTACCACTTGGAGTACAAAGCTCCGAAGCAGGAAGGCGTTTGTGATGCTTGCGGTGCTGAGCTTATTCAGCGTAAGGACGATCATCCCGACACAGTACTTGAAAGACTCGCGATCTATCACGATCAGACAGAGCCTCTCAAGGGATTCTACTCAGAGAAGGGTATCCTTCGCATTGTAGAAGGCCAGGAGGAAGTTGCTGATACTTCAGCTCTTACTCTCAAGGCATTGGAGGATTAAGCATGATAGTGCTCAAAACGAACAGAGAGCTGGCTCTCATGAGAGAAGCCTGCATCATTTCGGCAGGAGCATTAAAGTTAGCAGGAGAGGCTGTCCAGCCCGGTGTAACAACCGCTGAGATAGATAAAATAGCCTATGATTATATTAAGAAATGCGGCGCTGAGCCAAACTTCCTTAACTATAATGGCTATCCTGCTACGGCATGCATTTCCATAAACGACGAGGTTATTCATGGAATACCGAGCAAGAAGCGTGTAATCAAAGAAGGCGACATCGTCAGCATTGACCTTGGCGCAAGGCTGAACGGATTTAACGGCGACAATGCTGCTACTTTCGCAGCAGGAGCGATAAGCTCTGAAGCGAAGCGGCTGTGCGACACGACCAGAGAAAGCCTCTATGTAGGAATTCAGAAGGCTGTTGCAGGCGGCAGAGTCGGTGACATCGGTGCAGCAATTGCACAGTATTGCGAGGAGCGAGGTTTTTCAGTAGTCCGTGAGTTTATCGGACACGGAATCGGTCGTGCGCTCCATGAGGAACCCAGTGTTCCGAACTATGGAACACCCGGTAGGGGAGTTCGCCTGTTGCCGGGTATGACAATTGCTATCGAGCCTATGATCAATATGGGCGCGGCAGGAGTAAAAACATTACCCGACGGCTGGACAGTCAAAACCAGAGACGGTAAGCTGTCAGCTCACTTTGAACACACTGTGGCTATAACGCCGAGTGGTCCAAAGATACTAACTCTGCTTTAAGGAGGTTCAGTCAATGTCAAAGCAGGATATGCTTGAACTTGAAGGCGTTGTTATTGAGGCTTTGCCTAATGCAACATTTCAGGTTGAGCTCGAAAACGGACACAAAATTTTAGCTCATATTTCGGGAAAGCTCAGAATGAATTACATTCGCATTCTTCCCGGAGATAAGGTGACGGTCGAAGTTTCGCCATATGACCTCACCCGTGGACGAATAACATGGCGATCAAAATAAGCTAAAGGCTAATTTTTCAAGGAGGGCATTCAAATGAAAGTCAGACCTTCTGTAAAGAAAATTTGCGAGAAGTGCAAGATTATTAAGCGCAAGGGAAAGATCATGGTTATCTGTGAGAATCCTAAGCACAAACAGCGTCAGGGTTAATCCGACGCAAACCATTTATGGAGGTGCAACTGAGAATGGCGCGTATATCAGGTGTTGACTTACCGAGAGACAAGAGAGTAGAAATCGCTCTTACTTACATTTTCGGTATTGGTCGTAAGACAGCAAGCGACATTATCGCTGCTACAGGCGTAGATCCTGACATCAGAGTTAAGGATCTTTCAGAAGATGATGTAGCAAAATTGCGTGAGTACATCGACCGTTATGTTAAGGTCGAAGGTGATCTCCGCAGAGAAACTGCTTTCGATATCAAGAGACTTATCGAAATCGGTTCATATCGTGGCGTACGCCACAGAAAGGGCCTGCCCGTAAGAGGTCAGCGCTCAAAGACAAACGCTCGTACACGCAAGGGTCCGAAGAAGACCATTGCTAACAAGAAGAAGTAATTTAGGAGGGATAATATGGCACCTAAGGGTTCCGCTAAGAAGGGCACTGCAACACGCAGACGTCGTGAACGTAAGAATATTGAACGCGGCGCAGCTCATATCCAATCCACCTTCAACAATACTATCGTTACCATCAGTGATACACAGGGTAATGCAGTATCATGGGCTTCAGCAGGTGAGATGGGCTTCAGAGGTTCAAAGAAGTCAACTCCGTTCGCAGCACAGACTGCTGCTGAAGTAGCTGCAAAGGCTGCTATGGAGCATGGTATGAAAACTGTTGAGGTTTACGTTAAGGGTCCGGGAGCAGGACGTGAAGCTGCAATCAGAGCATTGCAGACAGCAGGTCTCGAAGTTAGTCTTATCAAGGACGTTACTCCGATTCCTCATAACGGCTGCCGCCCGCCGAAGAGAAGACGTGTATAACCTATAATTTCAGGAGGTGTAACTACAAATGGCAAGATATACCGGCGCGGTATGTAAGATGTGCCGCCGTGAGGGTAAGAAGCTTTTCCTTAAAGGCGAAAGATGCTATACAGGAAAGTGCGCACTTGAGCGTCGTTCATACGCCCCCGGCCAGCATGGTCAGAGCCGCAAAAAGACTTCCGAGTATGGTCTCCAGCTTCGTGCTAAGCAGCAGGCTAAGAGATATTACGGTATTCCGGAGAGTCAGTTCTATAACTATTTCATTACAGCTGAACGTAAGCAGGGTATGACAGGTACTAACCTTCTCAGAATCTGCGAAAGCCGTCTTGATAACGTTGTTTATCTTCTTGGCTGGTCAAGCTCAAGAGCAGAAGGCAGACAGCTTGTAAATCATGGTCATTTCACAGTAAACGGCCGCAAGGTAAACATTCCTTCATACCTCATTAAGGCTGGCGACGTTGTTGCTATTGTTGACAAGAGCAAGGATAGCACAAAGATCAAGGCAGTAATCGAGGCAAACGGTGCTCGTCCTGTTCCGCAGTGGCTTGACAAGACATCAGATACAGAAGCTAAGATTGTAGCTCTCCCCGAGAGAGATCAGATTGCTTGTCCTGTTGAGGAACAGCTTATCGTCGAGCTTTATTCAAAATAATAATTAACCGTATACTTAATATAACAAGGAGGGTTTTGAATGATTGGCATAGAGAAACCAAGAATCGAAACAGCCGATGTTTTACCTGACGGTACTTACGGTAAATTTGTCGTAGAACCCTTGGAGAGAGGCTACGGTACAACTCTTGGCAACAGCCTCAGACGAGTACTCCTTTCTTCATTACCGGGCTACGCAATTACTTCCGTTAAGATTGATGGAATTCTTCATGAATTCTCAACGATCCCCGGCGTTAAAGAAGACGTTACAGAGATCGTGCTTAATTTGAAGAGCGTTATCCTTAAAATCCACGGCGACGGTCCTAAGACAATGTATGTGGACGTAAAAGGTGAAGGTGAACTCACTGCAGGCGACTTCAAGACAGATTCAGAAGTTGAGATTCTTAATCCCGAACTTCATATCGCTTCTCTTGATACAGACGCTCACGTAGTGATGGAGATCACTTGCAGTAAGGGCAGAGGATATGTTTCTGCAGAACGCAACAAGCAGTATCTTCAGCCGCCGATCGGCGTTATTGCAATCGACTCAATTTATTCACCGGTATTAAAGGTAAATTACACAGTCGAGAACACACGTGTCGGTCAGATTACTGACTATGACAAACTTACACTTGAAGTGTGGACAAACGGTACAATTTCCGCAAAGGAAGCCGTTTCTCTTGGCGCCAAGATCCTCAACGAGCATCTCAGTCTCTTCGGAGACCTCTCTGATGAGGCTTTTGAAACTGAGATCATGGTTGAAAAGAGCAAGAATGGTAAAGAAAAAGTCTTGGAGATGACCATTGAGGAACTTGACCTGTCTGTGCGCTCTTTTAACTGCTTGAAGAGAGCAGGAATCAATACAGTTGAAGATCTTATCGGCAAGTCTGAAGATGATATGATGAAGGTACGTAACCTTGGTAAGAAGTCTCTTGATGAGGTTGTTGCTAAGCTTACATCACTCGGATATGATCTTCGCAGAGACGAAGACTAATAAGAAAAACTGTAACAATTATTTTTACAACTAACGGTAAAGGAGTGACTTTAAATGCCAGGTTCAAGAAAGCTTGGAAGAGCAACTGACCATCGTAAGTCAATGCTCAGAGGCATGGTAACATACCTTTTGGAAAGCGGCAGAATAGAGACCACCGTTACAAGAGCAAAGGAAGTTCGCGCAATGGCTGAGAAAATGATCACCACTGCAAAGACAAATGACCTTCACTCAAGAAGACAGGTTTTGGCATACGTCACAAAAGAGGACGTTGTTAAGAAACTCTTCGATGAGATTGCTCCGAAATATAAGGACGTAAACGGCGGCTATTGCCGTATTATTAAGACAGGCACACGTAGAGGCGACGCTTCTGAAATGTGCATCATCGAGCTCATCGATGTTGAGTCTAAATAATCAGGTATAAGCAAAATTCAACACCCACGGTAGAAATACCGTGGGTGTTTTTTTATTGCAAACAGTTTGTTTTGATGTTATAATTAATACCAGAGGTGAGCTTATGGATAAAACATATTTTATTGCTGATACTCATTTCGGTGACAGTGCTATTCTTCGATATGAAAACAGACCTTTTGAAAACGTATCTCATATGGATAATGAACTTATCTCTCGATGGAATTCTGTAGTTTCTGACGAGGATTGTGTGTATGTTTTGGGCGATTTCGGTGCTGATGGTTACGAAACCGAAGTTATATCGGCTCTTAACGGCAAGAAATATCTTATCAAGGGTAATCATGATGTAAAGAGCAACGACTATTATCGAAAAGCAGGCTTTGAAGAGGTTTATGACCATCCGATAATTCTGGATAACTTCTGGATTCTTTCACACTATGCTGTTTATGTTAACATTAATATGCCGTATGCAAATTTGTTCGGTCATGTTCATAACTCTCCCGTTGTTAAAGATTACAGTGATCAGCACTTCTGCGTTTCGGTCGAAAGGATAGATTATACTCCCGTTTGCTTTGAAAGAGTAAAGCAAATTGTAAAAGAAAAGGTCTCAAGGTGATTTTATGAAAATTTCTGATTCAGTTAAGAGCTTTATAGAAAACTCTGACTCTGAAGGCTTTGTATTTTTAAAGGAAAAAGGTGTCTGGCATAGAGTTACAGATGCCTATAAGGATTTAACCATAATGGTATTGGATAATAATGTCTGCTGTGTTTACATTACCGACGATTTAGGATATAAGCCTATATTAAAATGCAGGGACTTTTTGACAGATGAATTGAATTTTGAATTAGAAACTGAGTACGGACTGCTTGATGTAACACAAAAATATCTCTATAGAGGTATACGATTTCAGTTAGTTTACTTGGATGATTTGGATCTGGTTGAACTACAAGTATCTGCAGAAGAAAAAATACCGCAGTGGCTTTTGGAAACAGCTCGTTGTCTGATAAAGCTGTGTAAGGAAGCTGATGATTAATAATTTAATCCCCTTGGATTTTCCAAGGGGATTTTACGTGTAACTTATTTACGAAATTTATACTTAGAAATTAGCTGTCTCTTTTTCCTTCTCAACCTTATTTATCTCATCAAGATTTCTTTGTCTTTTTTCGTTGAGTTCGTCAACGATCTGCTTGTGCTTCTTACCTGAGAGCTTGTAGAAGAACATAGGGATAACTGCGAAGTAGCAGAATATTGCAGGACAGAGAGCGAATATATAAAGCAGACTCGCTTTAGATTCTGTCGGCATAAGCTCAGGTGTGTTTGCATATGCTGTGTATCCTACGTAGACAAGGAAAAGATTTGTAACATAGTTTGTGCAGTTACCGAGGATTCGTGAAAGCGTATTCTTCAGTGAGCTGACCGTTGCTTCGTTTCGCTCACCGTATTTATGCTCAGCGTAGTCATATGCAGCCATCTGAATAAGTCCCGGTACCGTCTGGTAAAATCCTGTTGTAAGTCCGTGAATAGCGTACCAGATGACAATACGCACGAAAATCTGTGCAGGTGTATGTGCGCTGAAGGGGAAAACAGAGAAGAACATCGCTGTGTAGCAGAGTGCTGTTCCGAGTCTCGTACACATATAAAGTATCTTGTCATCTACCCATTTTCTTATGATCGGGGCAAGGAAAAGCGAGATGCCTGTTGTCACAAGCGATGAGATAGAGGCAAGTGAAAGCAATGCCATAAAGTTTTCGCCGTCATAGACGTAATCAAACTGAATCGCAGTGTCTTTGAAAAGAGTGAGAGTAAAAGGAGTATTTTTAAAACAAGCGATAAATGCATAAGTCATAAGGCCGTAGCCGACAGACATACCGTGACCGAAAATTTCAGAAATCATATACATCATCAAAGGCTTATTTTTGATGATTTGTTTATATACAGTGCGAAGCTTTGGTGCCTCAGCCTTCGGTGGCTCTGAAATTCTTTCTTTGGTAACGACGATATTCCATATCGTAAGCGGAATCGCAAGGATGGTGATTATACTGTAGCTGTAGAAGTATCTTCCGGCTTCACTGGCATTGGGGAGAATGTACGGAAGAACGGCTGCGATATATGTACCGCAAGCGCCTATAGTAGAACTGAGAATACTTTCAATAGCGGCAAGGTAGCCTCGCTCCATATTGTTTGTGGTACGTCTTGCGTTAAGCGCTGTGAGTGCTGCATTGTAAAACGTACTGAAGGCGTCATTCAGGAAGAATAAAAGCACAAGGTAAGTAACCTTGAAAGCATCGCTGATATCAGGGAACCATGCCTTGAGCGGCGCTGTCTGCATTATGACAACAAGATTGAAGGGGATAAGCATAAGCATAATCCATGGCTTGAAGCGTCCCCAGTTGCCGTATGTTTTTCTGGTTTTATCAAGGAAGCTTGAAACGATGACGTCGTTTGCAATATCCCAGAAGCCGAGTATGAAAATGATCGTGCTGTAAATTTTAAACGATTCATCACTCAGTCCCATATAGGTCGAAGCTACAAGTCCGCCGAGTGTGCCGCTGAGTGCTGTTGCCGCTTTTGAAACTGCTGTACTCGAACCGAATGCTATGTATTCACGTTTGGTGATTTTTTCATTAACATCGGTGGCGAGGGTGTTTTTAATTCTCTTCATAATTCACCTCATCGGTTAATTTGATTTTTATCTCACGGTCACAACCGGTTCTGGTATTGTGAACAAGAGGTTCAACGAGTGTCCAGAGACTGTCGATTCCGTTGATATATTTTGAAAGATTGATCTTCAGGGTTTTCATAATTCTGTCACCCTTATTCAATGCACCGTAAATTACCTTGTGCTCGTAGGTATCAGGAGTATAAGGTGCATCACCCTGAAAGAAGTGATCGAGAATCACAAAGCAGACATCAATAAGCTTCTCATCCTTATGCCTTTTTATTTCGTCTTTTTTAAGTCCCGAATACTTTTTGCCGAACTTTCCTGCAAAAGACATATTGATTTTTGAAAAAGTCTTCAAGGCAGGTTTTATGACAAAACGGTATTTTTTTGCCTTATCAGCAGGTACAAGTCCGTGACCAAGCTTTATGAAAGCATTGTAATCTTTTACTGCAGTATCTATGAGTCTGCGATAATATCCTCCGAAGCAGGATTCTGCAACCTGCTTACTTCCACCGGGTATGCCGTCTATTTTCTCAGGAAGATCAACTGTTCTTATGTCTGCATAGCCGTTTTCAAGAGTTACTTTACGGATTTTACCGTAAGCTGAAACGGCTGATGTTGTACCAACGTCGAAAATCTCGTTTTTGCCATCTGCGATTTTACGTATTGTGTGTACGTGTGTGTGACCCGTGAAAACGACCTTCACCCCGTGCTTCATCATCATTTCCTTGAGAATCGGATGTCTGCCGTACATTTCAGTCGGTGCAACTGCCTCATAAACGGGGTATGGTGTAATAACAGGGTGATGGGTGAAAAGCAGCACAGGCTCGTTATTTGCCTTAGCTTTTATAAATTCATTTTCGAGCCATTCATTACCCTTGTCGTCAAGACCGCAGTCAGTATGACCGTTACCGTCATCGTTAAGAAGAATGAAGCGGTAACCGTCAACATTAACGGAGTAGGACATATCGTATTCGCTCTCTGCCTTATCTCTGCCGAAAGGACGGTAAATGCCGTCAAGCTCAGCTCTTTTGGTGCAGGGGACGTGATACGTGTCATGTTCATTGTAGCCCGTTGCAACAAATCCGTTTTCATCCTCACCACAGCCGTTGTAATCGTGTGTAGCTGTCAGCACAAGCACACGTTTACCGTTTTGCTGCAGCTGTCTGAGTCTTTCTGTGAATTCATCGTGACAAAGCTTTTCACCTAAATTTATCAGATCACCGATCAGAACAACCGTATCAGTCTCTTTGTCATCCTCAATCAGTCTGAAAAAAGCTTCGTTTATCTCGGGTGATTCCTTAATGAGAACCTGATCTGTATGACTGCGGCTCTCAATACGAGGACCGTCAACCCATAACTTTTTTGAAAAATAATGGTTATCCGCCATTATGTAAAATTGAAGTTTTTTCATAATCTTTCCTTATTCACTGTAACCCGGATAGGGGATTGAATAATCTATTCCGAACTGATCAATGTCAACAAAAACATTTTCAGCCGTAAGTGTTCCGTCAGATGCGAGAGTGAAAACCTTACCACCCTGAACATCTTTTTCGTAGTAGCTGCCTACGCCTGTTTTTACAGCATAGTGGTGCCATACGCCTTCATACTCAATGCTGCTGTTGTTTCTGTGATTATGACCGCAGATGATATGCTTTGTGCTTCCGAGCTCCTTGACAACATCGAAGAAGCCGTTATTTACGGGAGCAGAAGAAATACCTTCCGTATTATATCCGAAAGCACCTTCGTATTCAGGTTTGAAATCCTGTGCCCAATAATCATATGAATCATACCAGGCATCAGAAAATTCAACGTTCGGGATGTGGTAAATAACTGTGCTGTCAATCACTGAGCCTGTTTCAGCTGTTGTTCCGTTAACTGCCCACTTGTACCACTCGATCTGATTGCCCCAGAGATGATCGTAACCGTTGTATGTATAACCGTCTACGTCGTATGTGGCATCCTTGTGAGTGTCCATCATATAAAGCTGATGAATCGGCTTGTCATTTTCAGTGATAGTTATGATATAGTTACCGTGACCCATATCCTTAGGACCGAAGTCAAATATCGCATACTCAGATGTATTTTTGATCTGCCATGCACACCACGAAGCATAGGTAGCTGTCGCACCGTCGTGATTGCCGAAAACGGGTGCCCACGGGATTTCATAGCTGTCAAGCAAATCAATAAGCCATATCCAACCGAGCCAACCGTAAACATTGTCACCTGAAAGAGTAATCAGATCAGGCTGAGTGTCCGTGATGAGCTTGTCAATCAGAGCTTCAGCGAGTTCACCGAAATAACCGTGAGCGTCCTCGTCAGAAAGCTGAATATCTGAGAGATTGAGGATAACAAAATCCTTATCAGGGTCTTTTTCGATTACAAATGTGTTGTCAGCGACAGAGAAAGAATCCTCAGCAGACCAATCGTAAAAATGTCTGCTGTCATTATTCTGCGGACACATAATTATTCCACTGAGAATCTGCAAGCCTGAAAGAGCATAAATGAGACCTAACTTGATGTAAAAGAATACAACTGACATTTCAGCACCTCCGAAGGGTTTTATATGTTATAATTGTATATATGAATTATATCAGTTTTACACTAATCACGTCAACAGTTAAAGAGTTTTTTGTGGAAAATTATTAAATTCAATAAAGTTGTTTTTAATGGGGAATTGTGCTATAATGTAGCTGTTGCATAAACTGAATATGTCAGTGAGAATGTTATAATTAATTATGTTTATGTTGCTTTAGTTTTAGACTTTTTTGCGGAGGTAAAAGTATGAAAAAATTTTTTGCAGTGTTGTTGTCGCTTGTGATGCTTATGAGCTTTGCAGCTTGCGGCGAAGGCGAGGATGCAAACCAAAACTCTTCTTCAAACGTCTCATCTGAGGAGGATAAAAAGCCGTCATCTGATAAAGCTAATTTCAATGGTTGCACAGCTGTTGATGCAGGTGGCGTTCATTCTGTAGGTCTTAAACCGGATGGTACAGCTGTTGCGATAGGTTATAATTTTCATGGTCAATGCAATGTAAGCGGATGGACAGATATAGTTGCTGTTTCAGCAGGAGAAAGTCATACTGTAGGACTTAAATCTGATGGTACCGTTGTTGCAGTTGGGGATGAGGATAATGATACTGAAGGTATGAGCGGTTGGTTTTATTACGGTCAGTGTGATGTTAGTGAATGGATAGATATAGTCGATATTTCAGCGGGAAACGATTATACTGTAGGACTCAGATCTGACGGTACGGTTGTTGCGGTTGGTGCAAATCACCAAGGCGGGTGCGATGTTGATGGTTGGACGGATATAGTTGCTGTTTCGGCAGGAGATATGCATACTGTAGGTCTTAAATCAGATGGTACAGTTGTTGCGGTTGGATATAACGAAGATAAACAATGTGATGTAAGTGGATGGACGGATATAGTTGCTGTTTCAGCTGGAACAAATCATACTGTAGGACTCAAATCTGATGGAACTGTAGTGGCTGTTGGTGATAAAGATTATGGTCAATGCAATGTAAGCGGATGGACAGATATAGTTGCTGTTTCAGCAGGACATGGTCATACTGTCGGACTTAAATCAGATGGTACTGTTGTTGCGGTTGGAAGAAACGCTGATGAACAATGCAATGTGAGCGGATTGGAAGATGTAGTAGCTATTTCAGCAGGTACTTATAATACTATCGGACTCAAATCTGATGGAACGGTTGTTGCAAGTCATTTCGGTGTGATTTTTGCACCGGATGGATCTATATATTTCGATTAATGCGATGTGAGCTAATATATTGACATAAAATTCCACGTATAAACTGAAAAACAAACCCTGCAACAAGCTTAATTGTTTGTTGCAGGGTTTTTCTTTAAATAACTTGACTATATGGTTCTTGTAATACTTCATCAAGACAAATTCGGGTTTGTAGAGTTCTTTAATGGTGCAGATATTAGGCCCCCTTGCCTAAAGGGGGCTGGCACGACGAAGTCGTGACTGGGGGATATTTTTAAAGAAAACAACGATATTTCAATGTTTTTTCTAAAAGTATCCCTC
>JAXJUJ010000234.1:0-17311 GCA_036309125.1 Acutalibacteraceae bacterium
AACGACTCCCCTACATACACGACTTGAATCGGCTATTATATTTCAGCGTCGCAGACCCTCAACTATTCAATATTATCTCTTATCTATTATCTGCAAAGGTGAAAACCTTTGCCCCACAAACCCGAATTTATAAAAACAACCGTAGTGTTTCACTGCGGTTGTTTTTGTATTAATCAGTCTTTTTTATTCTGCTTTTCTGCGAGTTTTTCCTCGTACATCTTTCTGACTCTTTCGTATGTTGAGTCAGGGAAATCGGGATTACCCTTTGAATAACTCGGGATGAGCATATCTCCTGCTACCTTCGGATCTGTGCAGCGTGTGTCATCCTTCCACTTTGCTCTTTCTTCCGGATCACGGAGATTTGGAATATCCATCGGCTTACCGCCCTCAAGAACTGAATAGTAAGCAAACATACCGGGAAGGAACATATCCATAGCTTCGTAAACATCGATTACGTCCATATCATCTCTGCCACGGAGCTTTTCAACGAAGTTGTACATTGTATAGAAGTCTGAACCGCCGTGTCCTGCTTCCTCAGCAAGCTTTGAAAGGTGGTCTTCTGTGCTTGTATCAACAGCGTGTGAATCGTTATCGCCTTCGTTTACGTCACAGTTGACATAGAGCTTGTTCATACCCTGACGGTCATGGTCTTCACGATAGCTTTCCATACGTCCCTTTGAGCCGTAGATTGAGTACCAGATAGAGTCCTTAGAACATCCTACACCGTGAATTGACTTGAGCACAGCACCGTTTTCAAGTGTGATAACTTCCATACCGATCGGACCTGCTTTTGCACCCATACGTGTCATACGTGCATTGAGTCCGACCTCAAAGCCTGATACCTTGACAGGTCTCATACCTGTGATGTGGATGAGCGGACCGATTGAATGTGTGCAGTAGTAGCAAGCGTGCATATTGTTACGCCAATGCTCAGGAAGACCTCGTGTGATGTCATGCCAGATTGACTCACAGTTATGCATATACTCGCCTTCACCGTATTCAAACTCACCAAGTACGCCTGCTCTGTAGAGTTCACGCATCTTCTTTGGTGCGCCCATATAGCAGTAGTTTTCAGCGTAAGCATAAACTCTGCCTGTTCTCTCAACTGTTTCAATGAGTTCAACAGCCTCTTTCATTGTCTGAACAGGGAGAACCTCACTGATAACATCAAGACCGCTTTCCATACAACGGATTGCAAGCGGAGTATGCTCAGTTGCATAGTTTGCAAGAACAACTGCATCCATATCGTGCTTGAGGAAATCCTCAAGGTCATCGTAGAAAACGATTGTATCATTACCGTAGCTTTCTTTTGCAAAGTCAAGAGTCGGCTTATGATTGTCACATACAGCAACAAGCTCAGCGTTCTTTGAGTTTACGCAGTAGCTGATCATTGTCTTACCTCTGCCTGCGCCAACGACACCGATTCTGATCTTCGGAGCTTTGTAAATTGTCTTATAGAATGAGCAGTCCTCATTCACCATATCAATGCTGTCAATATCATGCTCTGTAAGGATTGCTTCCCAACGTTTCTGCATACCCTCGTCATATTCAACGGGCTTGAAGCCTGATGAGAGATAGCTCTTGACAGCACCCTTGCGCCATTCGTCTGTGGTGAGATAGATGTAATCAACACCACGTTCAGCGAGATCTTTGAGAGCAATATTATTAAGATACTTGCCGAGACCCTTGCCTCTGAACTCCGTCTTGAGACCTACCATATGTACTTCACCGCAGTTTACATCTGTGTGATGTACTGCAGTAATTGTACCGACATGTTCACCTTCGAAATCAATGAAGTAAGTGTCTGTGTCAGGGTTTGTGAAATCGTGTTCAATGATTCTGTCCTGAAAAATCTCCTCGAACGGTTCATCGCCTACGAGACCATTTTTACAGCAGTCAACCCAGGCTTTTCTGTCTTCGGCTGTACCGTTGTATCTTGAAACCTTATATTCTTCCGGTAAAGCAAGGTCTGCGATCGGAGTACCTGCCAACCAATACATTTTTAACTGTGCCATAATAGCCACCGCCTTTCAATTTCGAATTCTA
Source organism: Acutalibacteraceae bacterium (assembly GCA_036309125.1). Taxonomy (GTDB): domain Bacteria; phylum Bacillota; class Clostridia; order Oscillospirales; family Acutalibacteraceae; genus CAG-488. The sequence continues at coordinate 2,047 of JAXJUJ010000234.1, forward strand.
TCACAACGAAAAATAAACATCAATACAAAACTAAAAAAAAGTCAAAAAATGTTATAATTATTTTTCGTACACTTCCGCAGTTTCATTCTGCTGTAAATTTCATATTTGTTGACTTTCATTTTCGTTTTTGATATCATTAACGCATAAAATGTCGAAGGAAGATGTTGTATGAATAATTTTTGTCCGAATTGCGGAACAAACAATAATGCTTCAGATAATTTCTGCAGAATCTGTGCGACTCCCCTGTCGCAGAATCAGCCCGATCCGCGTACAGTGAGACCTGCTCAGACAAGCAGACCCACACCCGTCAACAAACCGGCACCAACCAACAGACCTGCTCAGACAAGTCGTCCTGCACCTGTCAACAGACCTGCTCCGACAAACCGTCCTGTACCTGTCAACAGACCTGTTGTAAACCCCGATATCAACAGCACACAGACTGTTGCTCCTACGGAAGTAATCAATCAAAATCCCGTAGCAGAAAAGACGGATAAGAAGCAGAGCAAAGAAAAGAAAAAGGATAAGAAAGCGAAAAAGAATCAGGCAATTGATACTGCTAATCTTGATCCCAAGCAGAAAAAGAAGCTTAAAAGAAAAAAGCGTCTTAAAAAATTTCTGAAGGTTATCCTGATAATATTCATCATTGCTGCAGCACTTGCATTTACGTGGTTTGCCGTAGGAAATCAGATCACGCTTACCATTCATACTGACAAGGACGTTGAAACAATGAACTCAGGCAGTCTTGAGATGCCGGGTGCTCACTACAGCCAGTACTCAGATATGCCCGACTACGTAGTCAGAATGCTCGGGGCAGACCCTGAATCACCTGATTACGGTCCCGTAATGTCAGAGGTTATACCTTATATATACGTAGAAAGAAATAAAGTCAACGGTTTCTTCGGCGGCACTACGGTTGACTACACCATTTATGCGCCTGATCTCGAAACATGGCTTCTCAACCTTGACGATTCAAAAACCTACACTCAGGAGACAATGCTCGAGGAGCTCAAGGAATATCTTCCTGACGCGCCTATGCGCGAACAGAAAGTCACCATTGAGTATGCTCACGACGGCATTTTCGGCTGGCAGGGCAACTATATGAGTCTCGAATTTTCCAACGCAGTCAGCGGTGGTGTCAACACAGCATACAATGAGCTTTATGCTGAATTCAGTAAAGAACTGGAGGCGAACATACAGTCATGAAAAAGGTAATATCTGTATTTCTCGCAGTAATCTCTCTTCTGCTTACACCCGTCACCGTTTTGGCTGAAAGTGACGGACGCAGTGCCCCTGCTATGTGTTATCAGGTAGAGTTGAATTTTGTAGATGAACTCGGCTACGAAAACTCAATCGCTCCGACTTTTATGGTACCGGCAGACAAATCTACAGTTTACGTCAAAGCTGAAGATATTCTTGAATTTCTTAACGCCAACTACTTCCAATTCAAGCGTGAGCAAACCTACAATCAGTTCGCAATAACCTGTGCAGCACTTAATTATGCAGTCATATATGAATTTGACAGTAAAAATGTTTATGCATACATAGCAGGATCTAAAATCAAGTACAAAGCGCCTGTCGAAGCCATATACAGAGACGGTGTAACATGGATACCTTTTGAGTTCACAATGAAGCTTTTCAATATTGACTATGTATGCAAAGACAACAGTCTCAAACTCGGACATCCTCAATACTCGGCTCTTATGGTGCTTGCCGCAGTTTACGGAAAAGAGAGCTATTCGTTCAGTTGGGTTGACGAAATAGGCATTTCTGCATTAAATCAGCTTACTTTGAGTGCAAGCTCCTCCTTGGTTACCTCTCTTTCAAATTTATTGTTTTTAAAAGGTGCTGCATGGGCAGACCTTCTTACATTGAATTTAACACATGCGACTGAAAAAGAATATGCCGAGAGGGTTGCCTCCTTGTTTGTTTCACCGTCAACTGAAGAAGTAGAATCCTTAAGTAACAGCATCGGATTTCTGTTTTGGGAAACTTTAGTCAGTATACTGTCAACTTCCAATGATTCTGCCACTCAACTCAGCGACTATTTTAAAGTTCAGACCTTTGAAGTGGCACTTGAAAAACTAGCTAAAGCCAACAACGGTCTCGACAACGTCAGCACCAAGCAGCTTAACAATTTTTTTGTCAAAAACGCAGATGACATTTCAAAGTTGGCAACAAATGTTTCAAAAGTGCTCAAATCTATCGGAACTGTTCTCAACACTACCAGTCACATCACAACCGGCATAAAATTTATGCTTAACTTCATAGCATACTGGAATATGTTTGCCGAGAAGCAAACAGTCTCTAATGCTGTTTTATCAAATTATGCAGATTCAACAGATGCTAACTATGCATCAACACTGAAAAAGTTCACCGAAACAGATGAACTTGACATTCCAGGAAAATTTTTGAAATTTATTTTTGCAAATCTTGGCGAACTGTTATCAGCAATTAATCCTATCAGCAATGTAATGATGCTGTCAGCTAACATAGGTTTGTTGGCATGGAATCTCCTGGCGGGTTTTTGTCCGTTTTTCAAGGAAAACCTTGCAAGTACTGATAATTTTAAATTGTGCGAAACTGCAATATACTACCAAAACGATGCAAGAGTATTGATGAATGAATACAAAAACAAAGTATTGAAAAGCAGCAGCATAAGTCAAGGTGAGCTTGAAGAACTTGCTGATTACACCTATGCTTATCTCAAATTTTCATTAATCGCAAGAAACAGCGCTCAGGTATCTATCGACCATATGACAAATGTATCTGATGCAAGCAAAAAAAATTACAATGATGTCGCCGAAAGTAAAAACGGTGACATCGGAATGTACCTTGCCTCAATAGAGAAAGGTAAACCGAATTCATCAAAAGACAAAAAGGCTAATTATGGCTTTTTGCCTTCAGACGTTAACAGTGTTGAGTGGACAACAGAATCCATTATCAGTTTCCTCGAGAAAAACGGTACAAAGGTAGGTACTGTTACTCAGGAGATGGAAGTCATTGACGAATTTACAAGAACACCCGGTGACGGCACTATATCGGAAGAAGAAGCAATCCAGATGGTAAAAGACCTTATGGGCGGCTCTATGTCAACCCTTATATTCGAAGGTATTCTCAAAGATTTCTACACCTTCCAGGTGCTTGATACACCGTACATTAAGTCTGAATCCACCTATGCGTACATAGTCACAATGGAGCTAGAGGGTGAGCGTGATATGTACTGTCTCTTCGTCCCTGTCGACGGATCTGAGCTTTGGATAGGATGGCGAGTGGAAGACAACATATTCTGCTGCTACACCGAAATAGATATGAAGAATGTGTCCATAACCGAGCTCATTACGAAAATGGATGAGCTATATCAGAAGGAAGCTCGGGGTGAGGAAATACCTCTTGAGATAGTCAAGGTTGATCCTAAAAAAATGATACCTTACGAAAGCGGACCGGCTGAAGTCGCTTAAAACAACAAAACCGAATAAAAAAAGAGGCTGTGAAAACAGCCTCTTTTTTTGGTGGACCTGATGAGAGTTGAACTCACGACACCTGCAATGCGAATGCAGTACTCTCCCAACTGAGCTACAGGCCCGCAGGGCAAAGCCATTGGCTTTGCGGCGATATATCTGCTGACGCAGATGTGATATACACCTTGCGGTGTGTGATATTTTGCCTCGCAAAGTGATATTTTGTTTTACTTCTTTTTATGATGTCGGTTTTGTTTTTTTAGTTTCTGTTGAACTATCTTTTCTTGCTCTCTTTGTTTTTTCAGATTCCGTTGGTCTATCTTGTTTTTTAGGTTTTTAATATCACCCGACAAGGTATAGTCCTCTATCTCTTTCTGACTATACTTCTCTATCAGCTCTTTTGCACGACGGTTGTACGAAAGCCTAACGGAATGTGATTTGAAACTTTTTGTTTCTGAGCAATTGACGCGGAATTCAATAAATTTGCCGTATCCTGATTGATGAGCTGTGTAAACCGATTGGATGCTGTGCCAAAAATATTCTGTTTTTTTAAAGCAGAATAGATAGTACACACACATCCCGTTGTCATCTATAGTAAAACTTGTAGGAATATTAACACAAGCAATCAATACAACCCCACCGATTATATATAAAAGGTTGAATCCTCTGGTAACATAGCTGACAATGAAACCCAATATAATAAAAATAAGACCGATGGTAATCGCTTCAAACCATATTTTATTTGAAATTTTATTTTTTTTCATTATTTTTTATTCTTAACCTTATCCCAGTATTCCTTATAAGCCTGCTCGTTTTTGTTAGGGCCGGGAACATAATATTTTGCGTTTTTCAAAGCATCGGGCAGATACTGCTGAGGTGCCCAGTGATTTTCGTAATCGTGAGGATAGATATAAAACTGACCTTTATTTTTGTTATCCTCACCGTCGAAGTGCATATTCTGAAGCTGACGTGGAATAGGTCCGCTTTTACCTCTGCGGATATCTGCAAGTGCGGCATCAATTGCGGTTTCGCCTGAGTTTGATTTAGGTGAGTTGCACACAAGTATTACTGCATCTGCGAGAGGAATACGTGCTTCGGGCAGACCGACCATCATTGCCATATCTACTGCCGCTTTGACAATAGGAATAATCATAGGATATGCAAGTCCTACATCCTCAGCGGCACAGACCATAAGTCTGCGACAGGCTGAAGGAAGATCACCTGCATCAAGAAGTCTTGCAAGGTAATGAAGTGCGGCATCAGGGTCAGAACCACGCATCGACTTCTGATATGCAGAAACGATATCGTAATGCTCATCACCGTCACGGTCATATTTCATCGCACTTTTCTGTGTGAGAGATTTTGCTGTTTCTAATGTTACATTCAGAGTGCCGTCTGCTTCAGGTTTTGTCGAAAGCGTGCAAAGCTCAACTGAATTCATCGCCTTGCGCACGTCACCGCCACAGGCTGTGGAGATGTGTTTCACTACATCATCTTCAAAATTGATTTTTGTACCGTTGTTATTTTCGATGTAACCGAAAGCTCTTCTGACGGCTGGTTCGATTTCTTCGGGTGTAACAGCCTTGAATTCAAAAACCGTTGAACGGCTGAGGATTGCATTGTAAACATAAAAATAAGGATTTTCTGTCGTAGAAGCAATAAGGGTGATTGAACCTACCTCTATATATTCAAGCAGAACCTGCTGCTGTTTTTTATTGAAATACTGAATCTCATCGAGGTAAAGAAGTATTCCGTTCTGAGCCTCAAAAGTGTCAAGCTGTGCAACGACAGCTTTTATATCTGCCGTACCTGCAGTAGTACCGTTGAGCTTACAGAGCTTACGGTTTGTCGCCTTTGCGATGATAGAAGCAACAGTCGTTTTTCCTACTCCTGACGGGCCGTAGAAAATCATATTCGGCAGGTTACCTGATTCAATTATATTTCTCAGCGGCATATTTTCGCCTATGAGATGCTTCTGACCTACAACGTCATCGAGCGTCTGCGGACGGATAAGCTGTGCAAGTGGTGTTGACAAGAAACCCACCTCCTTTAAATCATAAGAGAATTATATAATATGCTCTGTGCTTTTTCAATAATTTTCAAAAAAATAACTGCCTCATTTTACAATGAGACAGTTGATAATTTTTTCAGATCAGCCGATTCCGAAAAGTGAACCGAAGAAACGGATAATTGTAAGAACTACAGACTTGAGAAGCTCAATTATCTGATCAAATGTAACACCTGTTGAAGTGTCATCATCACCGCCGATGTCTGAACCGTCAGCCTCGCACTCAAAGTCAAAATTAACGATGAGCACCTTACCCAATTCACTTACTTCGAAATCCTCAGCAACGTAACCGTTTACAGAAACTGTAAGCTCTTCAGAATCAAGTCCGAAAACATAGCCGTCAGCAGCATAAAGAGCGATTGTTACAGTGTAAACTGTACCTGCTGCGAAAGTCTCGTCAACTACTTCGTCATCAAGAAGTGTTGAGTAAATAAGGTCGCCTGTTTCAGCATTTGCCCACTTCATATCAACGAGCTCATACTCTTCTGAATCAAGCTCGTATACGCAGTCTGCGTAGTAACCTTCTACAGGAGACTCAACTGTGATACCTACAAAAGAAACAAGTGTGCCTTCAACTGTCTCAAACTCATCTTCAGCAAAAGCTGAAACTGACATCACGCCGAGTGCCATTACTGTTGCGAGGAAAATCGCAAGAACTTTTTTAAGTGATTTCATTTTCATAATCCTCCGTAATATTCATTGTATATGAATTATAACTGTAACGTGCTCAAAAGTCAATACGGCAACTGTTATTAAATGTCTTGCCTTTATTTTTTCTATATGCTAAAATAAAACAAATATAAGTTAAGGAGTCCGATTATGAAATATATTCCTCTTGTCAATATAAAACAAGGTACGAAATCCATTCACCGTTATTCAAACGGTAATACCCTCCCCCTTGTTCAGTTACCCTTCGCTATGTGCGGTTTCTCAGCACAGACAAAGTATGAAGGCGGCTGGTATTATTATCCTGATCACAGATTCCTCGAAGGTGTACGTCTTACTCACCAGCCGAGTCCGTGGATAAACGATTACGGCACCTTCCTTTTCACTCCTCAGACTGACAGAATTTATGATAATTTCAACGACGCCTGGTCAGGCCACAGACCCGAAGAGGCTGTTATGCGACCTGACTATATGAAGCTCCGTTTTCTTCGTTCGCAGACAGACTTCGAGCTTACTCCCTGTGTGAGAGGATGTAAAATCCGTCTTACATATCCCGACTCAAGAACACCGTACCTCACCCTTTTCCCCGTAAAAGGCGACTACGGTTATGAAATCGACTTTGAAAACAATTGTGTAAAGGCATGGACAAACGGAAAAAGCGGTGGTACTGCTGTTGATTTCAAAACATATCTTATTGTGAAGTTTGATCAGCCAATCGATAAGGAAAATTCACGTTTCGGAGATAGCGGCAGCGAGGGCAAGGATGCTTGCGTACATATCGCTTTTACAGATAAGCTTATCACAGCTGATGTTTCAAGCTCATACGTAAGCTTTGAACAGGCTTTTGAAAATATGAAGCAGGACAGCCTGGACAAGTCTTTCGAAGATGTACAGGCTGAAGCTGAAGCTCTCTGGGAAGAATATCTTTCAAGAATAGAGATTGAATCTGATGATGAGAAGCAGATGAAGACCTTCTATTCCTGTATGTACAGGACAGGACTTTTCCCGCATAAGGCTTATGAGATTGACAAGGACGGCAAAAAGATTCACTATTGTCCGTCTGACGGAAAAATCCACGAGGGTGTACGTTACACTGATAACGGCTTCTGGGATACATACCGTTCGGAATTTCCTCTTCTTGCACTCATCGGCAGAGAAGAATATGCAGAAATGCTTGAAGGCTTCATAGTTGATTATACTGAAGGCGGATGGCTTCCCCGTTGGCCGTCAATCGGTGAACGCGGATGTATGCCCAGCACCCTTCTTGATGCAATCATTGCTGATGCAGCAGTGAAAGGTATCATCAGCGGAAAGGTTCTCGAAACTGCACTTGAAGGTATGCTTCACCACGCAAATAACGATTCTGACGACGAGGATTACGGCAGAGAAGGTGCAAGCTATTACTGCAAGCTCGGTTATGTTCCGAAAGATCTCTTCGGCGACAGCGTAAACCTTACACTTGATGCAGCTTACGGTGATTTCTGTATCGCTCAGGTCGCAAAGTTGCTTGGTCGTGACGAGCTTATCGACGAATATATGGCAAGAAGCAAAAACTACGAAAAGCTTTTTGACAAGGAAACAGGCTTTATGCGTGGCAGAAAGCTTGACGGCAGCTTTGAGGAAGGCTTTGATCCGTACGATTGGGGTGGAGATTACACAGAGGGAAGTGCATGGCAGAACTCATTTGCCGTTCCTCACGATTTCCTCGGTCTCGCTGAGCTTTACGGCGGTAATGATAAATTCATCGAAAAGCTTGATGAACTGTTTGCCGCTGAGCCTAAGTATAATATCGGTGGTTACAACGTTGAAATTCACGAAATGACAGAAATGGCTGCAGTCGACTTCGGTCAATGTGCTATTTCAAATCAGCCCAGCTTCCATATCCCGTATATTTATTATGTTCTCGGTGAAAAAGAAAAAACCGAATACTGGGTAGAAAAGCTTTGTAAGGAAGCATTCAGCTTTGAGGATGACGGATTCCCCGGTGACGAGGATAACGGTGCAACAGCATCGTGGTATATTCTCGGCACACTCGGAATTTACGATATCTGCCCCGGTAAAAACGAGTATATCAAAATCAAGAAACTTGTCAGAAGTGCAAAAATTCTCGGCAAAGAGATATAAAAACAATCACCACGGATTTTATTTCCGTGGTGATATTTTTATTCAACTGTCTGATTTTCTACAGCTTCGCCCAAAAGATTCAAGGCCTTTATCGGGTCAACCGTCTTGCCGTCAACCTCTGTTTCAAGGTGAACGTGAACTCCGTCCTTCTCCTCAAGAGGGATTGAAACCACAGTGCCGATCACCTGTCCCTGTTCAACCTTTTCACCGTTTTTAACCTTTGCCTTCACTCCGCAATATATTGCTTTCAGACCGTTTCCGTGCTGAATGGTAATTTTTTCTCCCCACAACTCATCAGTGGTAATTTCAATTACCTCACCGTCCTGAACCGCGATGGCATTGTCTCCTACGTTTCCGCTGATATCAATACCGTTATGAGTTCGCCAGTCATCCATAGTTTCTGAGTAAACCATATCCCCGTCGCTGTAGTCCTTCTCAACCTTGCTGTTCAGCGGCAGCAGATAATATCCTGAATACGGTCGGTTAAGGTCATTCACGGTAGACGTCTGCTCATCCCGCTCATCAGGCACATCATCAACATTGGCATTGGCAGGTGGTTCAGTATTTTTCTCCGTCATATCCGGAATACTGAAAAAGGTAGCAGGTTCACTGCCGTTAGTGTCAGGCAGAATGTTTTTCACCTTCGCGACATTATAAATCGCAGAGCCTATTCCGACTATCGCCAGAAGAAGTGAAACCACTACGCCGTAAAAAGCTTTTGTCTGAAGCCATTTATACTTATCTTTACCTGATTTTTTCATAACAATTCTCCTTGTTGTTTCGTCAGGTATAGTTTTGTCGACAAAAATGAATTTATACATTCTATGCTAAAACAAAATTTTTATGTAAAAAGAAAAAGAAGCTGATTGCTCAGCTTCTTCTTCCAATAATTGAGGGGTTTATTGAGGAGGGGTATGTACTAACGAGAGTTGCGGCTCTCTCATTGAGTACAGTTAGATCTTAAACCAAAAATGTTACAGAGATATGAACTTTCTGTTATAGTTTGGTATATTATTTGTTAATTGAATTGAAAAAATTTTCCGAAATTTCCGCTTTTTTGCATTAAAGTGTTGAAATGTTTTTTCCTTTGTTGTAAAATTTAAAATGTAATAATTTAACCTTAGGAGGTTACATATATGAAACTTGCAGTTCAGCTTTATTCAGTAAGAGATGACTACAAAAACGCTGAGGAATTTCTTGAAATCCTCGAAAAGGTAAAAGAGATAGGCTTCGAAGGCGTTGAGTTTGCAGGCTTTGGCGGATGCGAACCCGAAGTTATCAAAGCTAAGCTCGACGAGCTCGGACTCACAGCTGTCGGATGCCATATGGGTGTTGAAAACTTCAAGCCTGAAAAGATTGAGGAAACACTTGAAATCGCAAAAACTCTCGGTATGAAATACGTAGGCACAGGCGGAGCTCCTCACAGCACTCCCGAAGAAGTAAAAGAACTCGTCGATATTTATTCTTACGCTAACAAGGTCGGTGAAGCAGAGGGTATCAAATTTTACTATCACAACCACACAGAAGAATTTGAATACAACTTTGACGGCAGAATGTGTATGGACATCATAGCTGACGGAGCATACCTTGAGCTCGACACTTACTGGAGCTTCTGCGGTGGTGCTGATAACTATACATATATCAAGGATAATGCAGACAAAATCATTCTCCTTCACATCAAAGACGGTATCGACCGTAAGCCGACAGCTCTCGGTGAAGGTAACAACGACCTTCTCTCAGTTTTCAAGGCTGCTAAGGAAGTTGATATGGAATGGCTCGTTCTTGAAAATGACGATCCCGTACCGACAGGTATCGAGGATATCACACGCAGTATGAAATATTTCAAAGAAAACTTATAATTAAGGAGATACAAAAATGAAACTTGGTGTTTTCACTTGCTTGCTTCAGAATTTACCTCTTGAAGAAGCTCTCAGATATTTCAAATCACTCGGCATTGAAATGGTAGAAATCGGCTGCGGCGGTTACCCCGGTAACGCTCACGCTAACCCCGACGAGCTTCTCAATGACGAAGCAAAGTTTGAAGAATTCAAGGCTACTCTCGCAAAGTATGATATGCAGATCAGTGCTCTGAGCTGTCACGGCAACCCCGTTCATCCGAACAAGGAAATCGCAGCTGAGTATAACAGAACAATCCGCAACACCATCCTTCTTGCCGAGAAGCTCGGTCTTCATCAGATCAACACATTCTCAGGCTGTCCCGGCGACTGGGAAGGTGCAAAATATCCTAACTGGGTAACTTGCCCGTGGCCTGATGATTTCAGCGAAATCCTCGAATGGCAGTGGAACGAGGTTCTCATCCCCTACTGGAAAGACCTTGTTGAGTTTGCAAAGGCTCACGGTGTCAATAAAATTGCACTTGAGCTTCACCCCGGCTTCTGTGTTTATAACTGTGACAGCCTTCTTCGTCTTCGTGAAGCAGTAGGCCCTGAAATCGGTGCAAACTTTGACCCGAGCCACCTTATCTGGCAGGGAATGGATCCCGTCGCTTGTATCCGCAAGCTCGGCGATGCGATCTTCCACTTCCACGCAAAAGACACAAAAATCGACAAGTACAACACTGCAGTCAACGGTGTGCTTGATACCAAACCGTACGGTGATGAAATCAACCGTTCATGGATTTTCAGAAGCGTAGGCTACGGTAATGACGAGGTTTACTGGAAGGACATCATCAGCAACCTTCGCCTTGTAGGCTATGACTATGCAATCAGCATTGAGCACGAAGACAGCCTCATGAGCCAGAATGAAGGTCTTACAAAGGCAGTCAATACACTCAAAAATGTTCTTATTACAGAAGGCACTGCAGAAATGTGGTGGGCATAATCCCTGCGAAAAGAGGCAAATACAATGATTAACGGAAAAATCGGTGCTGCCGTTATAGGTTACGGCGGTATGGGTAAATGGCATACTGAAAAAATAATGCGCGATATGGGCGAAAGAATGCAGCTCGTCGGCATATTTGATATCAAGGAAGAACGCTGTGAGCTTGCGAAAAGCAACGGTATTCACGTCTTTTCTTCCCGTGAAGAGCTTCTCAATGACGAAAGAATCGACTTCGTTGTTGTAGCTACTCCTAATGACCTGCACAAAGAAATCGCTATTGATGCGATGGAAGCAGGAAAATGTGTAATGAGCGAAAAACCCGTTACTCTTTCAAGCGAAATGCTTGAAGAAATGATTGCTGCAAGTAATCGCACAGGAAAGCTTTTCACCGTTCATCAGAACAGACGCTTTGACCCCGACTACCTCGTAATCAAAAAGATTTATGAAGACAATATGCTCGGCAATCTTTTCAATATTGAATCCCGAGTATGCGGTTCAAGAGGTATCCCCGGTGACTGGAGACAGAAAAAAGCTCAGGGCGGCGGTATGCTTCTCGACTGGGGTATACACACCCTTGATCAGATACTGATGCTCTTTGACGACAAGAAGCTCGTTTCAGTTTATAATCAGTTTACTAACATCACTAATGATGAGGTAGACGATGGCTTCAGCTGTGAAATCCGCTACGAAGGCAATCTCACAGTTCACCTTTACGTAGGCACAAGCAATTTCATTGATCTCCCCCGTTGGTATATGCAGGGAGAAAACGGAACTGCAATCATCAAAGACTGGGATAACAATGGTGAAATCGTTATGGTTTCAGACTGGGAAAACAGAGACGCTGTTCCTGTTCAGGCAGGTGTCGGTCTTACAAAGACTATGGCACCGAGAACCGACGAAACAATCCGGAAATATCCTCTTCCCTACGTTAAAACCGCTTCTTTCAGCGAGGAAAGCAGACTTTACAATAACCTCTGCGATGCAATCGAAGGAAAAGCTGAGCAGTTTGTTACTCATGACCAGCAGAGAAGACTTCTCAGAGTCGTTGAGGCAATGTTTGAATCAGCAGAAAAGAATGAGGTTATCAAATTCTGATAAAAAAGACCGACGGAGAAACCGTCGGTCTTTCATTTATTTTTAAACCTTCGTTATATAACACTGTAAAAATGCACTATGTTCATATCCTCGGGCATCATAAGTCCGTGGCTACCTGCTTCTCCGTCGATTTCGTGACATCCGTGGTCGGGAGCAAAGCCGAGTAATGTTTTATGTTCTGTCCAATTTTCACGGATCGCCTTTGCAAAGGTTTCGTACGCTTTCACATTATGCTTAAGCGCATCAATTGCCTCCTCACCTTCAGGTCCTACACGGTGCATTCTGCCGTCGTAGTTTCCGTTATAAACACAGATCAGATCATATTTATCCTCTTTTATAAGCTCCAGAGCCTTTTCATTGGCTTCATCGGGATTTTCAACGATGAAATAATCCATTTCTCTTTCAAGGAAAATTTTTGACATACTGTCATTTCCCGTTGAAACAATACACGGCTTCTTACCGTTTCTGATAAGGACATCGAAAACTGAATCCGTTTTAACTACAGGCTTTGTGTATGACTGAATCCCGTGAACTGCAGGTTCTGCGCCCGTATACATTGTCGCAAAGCAAACAGGAGTTACGCTCGGCATAACCGTCTGCAGCGGCAGGGTCAGATCTGCATTGAGCATAACGGGAGCAAAAAGATCCGTATATTTTTCAAAAATCCAGAGTGCAACCGCATCAGGATTATACATAAATATTCTGTCGACACCTTTACCTTCGGTAAGTAAATTTAAAATACTCAGAGACTCGTCAGCTTTTTCAGGCTTTTCAAGACCAAGTGCATTACACAGCGACGCTGCAACACTTGTTAATTTCAAAGGACAAAAAACATCCTGCATCATAATCACCTCATAAAAAATTATAAACCTAAACCGCAGAATGTCAATAACAGATAAGTAATGAAATGTTTACAAATATTTCACTTGATTTTATACGGGAAATAATGTAATCTATATATGTAATAAACCAACGGAGGTTATAAAAATGAAAAAAAGTTTATGCATTATCCTTTCACTTATGATGATTCTCTTTGCTTTCGCTGCATGTGGTGAAAAAGAAGGAGAAGATTTCGAGTATGTGACAGATGTAAACGGTCAGTACGTAATCGACGAAGAGGGCAACAAGGTAACTAAGCCCATCGAAAAGGACGAAAACGGCAATCCGATCACAAGCACTACTACAACTACCACTACAAAAGCACCTACACCTAACACTCCCGGTGCTGTCGGCCCCGGTACTATGGGCGGTGACCCCCTCGAGAATCTCGGCGACTTCAATCCCAACGGTTCTAAAGAAGATCTTCTTGAAGAAGGCACTGAAACAAAGAAAACTACTCTTCGTGATGACGTGATCGTATCAGCTCTCAAGGACAAGAAGTTCACAATGACTATGACTGTTATCGGTACTGATACAGAAATTCCGTCAACAATCACTATGGACGGTGAAAGATTCGGTGCTGCTCTCAAAATGAACGGTATTGACGCAAAAGTGCTCAATATGGACGGTAAGAGCTATGTTGCTTTCAATTACATGGGCATGAAGCTTTATATGGAAACAGAAGCAGAGGATATGGGTATGGATGACCTTCTTACTCTGGAGGCTGACGATAATCAGACTTATGTCAAGACTACAACCGTAAAAGACGGTGACAAAACATACATTTGTGAAGAGTATAAGGCAGATGACGGAATCGTAACAAAGTACTACTTCGAAGGTAACAAGTGGGTTCGTCAGGAAGTTATCGACGGTGAAACTATCTCAATCTCTGAAATCGGTGATTTTAAGGACAGTGTTGATGAGTCAATCTTTGACCTTACAGGTTACACAAAGCTTGACGAAAGCTACCTCAACTCTATGGGTGGTATGTAAAAATGAAAACTGTACTCATTACAGGGTCAGCAAGAGGCATAGGCGCAGCAACAGCTGCGCTTTTTGCTGATTCGGGATATAATGTTATCATAAACTACAACACCAGCGAAGCTGAAGCTTTATCACTTTGCAGTGCATTGGAAGCAAAAGGCAGCAAAGTTATCGCAGTAAAGGCTGATGTTTCAAAAACAGACGAAGTCGATTTCCTTTTCAGGAAAGCCAAAGAAGCCTTCGGCGGTGTCGACGTGCTCGTAAATAATGCAGGTATTGCTCAGCAGAAGCTTTTCACTGATATCACAATGCAGGACTACGACAGAATGTTTGACTGCAACGTAAAAAGTGTTTTTAACTGCTGTCAGAAAGCTCTTCCGTATATGATACATAACAAATACGGAAGAATTATCAATATTTCCTCTATGTGGGGTATCACAGGTGCATCCTGTGAGGTGCATTATTCTGCATCAAAAGCTGCCGTTATAGGTATGACCAAAGCACTTGCACGTGAAGTGGCGCCATCGGGTATCACTGTAAACTGTATAGCCCCCGGTGTTATCGACACTCCTATGAATAAAGGCTTCGACGAAGAAACAATGGAAGCACTCAAGGATGAAACACCTGTCGGCAGGATCGGCACACCTGAAGAAATCGCAAAAACAATACTGTTTTTCGCAGATGATAACAGCGGTTTCATTACAGGACAGGTGCTCGGAGTAGACGGTGGTTTCATTTAAAAAAGGATTTTCTATGCAAATTAGTTAAAAGGTTCTTGATTTATGTAAAAAGATATGTTAAAATGTCTTTATCAATAGATAGGAGGCATCCTTATGGCAAAATGTCCTAAGTGTGGAAAAAAGCTCGGCCTTACAAATATCAAACCTACCTGTCCGAGTTGTGGAGTAAATCTCCTCTACTATAAAATTGAAGAAAGACTCGAAGTTGACGCAATCAACGCTGAACTTGAGCACGCTAAAACTCAAAAGAGAATTGACAGAGTTAAGAACGCTACTATCGGTTCACCTCTTTCAATCGTTCGTCTGGTGCTCATCCTTCTCGTTGTCGGAACACTTTTCCTTCCGCTGGCAACTCTGCATACGGTTGGCCCGTTCTTTGACGACAACGTAACCTTCAATGCACTTGAAAT
>JAXJUJ010000235.1:0-16228 GCA_036309125.1 Acutalibacteraceae bacterium
ACCTTTGCAGATAATAGATAAGAGATAATATTGAATAGTTGAGGGTCTGCGACGCTGAAATATAATAGCCGATTCAAGTCGTGTATGTAGGGGAGTCGTTTCGGCTCCCGCGGATTCCGTACAGATTTTGACGGGACGGGCAACCCGTCCCCTACGATATAGATTTGAAATCTGTTCACCAAACCCGAATTTATATAATCAATTTCTAAAAAATTATATTATAAAACGAATCAATATTCAAGTTTTCCTATTTAATAAATCCGCTTAATGTGCTAAAATAAAGAAAAACATTTAAGAGGGTGTATCATTTGTTCAGTTTAGCAGATGTTTTTCAGAATAATATGGTTTTTCAGCGCCACAAGCCAATAAATATTTTCGGCATAGCTGAAACTGACCAGATATTATATTTTTATCTTGATAATAAACTCGTTTTTGAAGCAGAAGTAAAAAAAGGTGAATTCAATGTTTCTCTTCCCGCACAGGAAGCGGCTGAAAATATTGACTTCAGGATTGAAAGCTCAGCAGGGGAAACGATACCTTTTAAAAATATAGATATCGGTGAGGTATGGCTCGCGGGCGGTCAGAGTAATATGGAATTCCTTATGAAATATGAGGAAATTTATTCGTATGAGCTGATTTATTGCGAGGATGAGCATCTTAGATTCTATAACGTGCCTCAGTATTCTTTCTTCGGAGAGGAGCACGAAGGCTTCAAGGATAAAAACGGATATAACAAGTGGCACAGCGCAAACAGAGAAAATCTCTGGTGCTTCTCTGCACCGGGTTATTACCATGCTAAATATCTTCGTCAGGCGCTGGGTGTGCCTGTTGCGATTTTAGGATGTAACTGGGGTGGCACATCAGCGAGTGCCTGGATGGATATGGAAACATTGAAGTCTGACCCTGAGCTCTGTGTTTACTGTGATGATTATGAAAAAAATGAAAACCTTTCTCCTGACTATGCTGATAAGGAGTATCGTAATCGACGCATTTCAAATCTGAAATTCACAAGACGTATAAACGATTGCCTTCTCTATGGTTATGGTGACAGCAAGATTGTTCAGGCTTCCTGTAATGCTATCAATGCTTTTCGACCTAAGGATATCGGAACAGGTTGGCAGTCGTTCCAGAGACCTGCAGGTCTTTATGCAACGATGCTCAAAAAGATCATCGGTTATGGCGTTAAGGGAGTAATCTGGTATCAGGGTGAAAGTGATGAAGGTCATGCTGCAATTTACTCGAAGCTTTTCTCTAAAATGATCGAGAGATGGAGAAGCTACTGGAATGATGAATTTCCGTTTATTTTTGTTCAGCTTGCACCGTATGAGCCGGGAGTGAATTATCCTGAATTGCGCCGACAGCAGGAAATGGTTGAAAAAACAGTAAAAGATGCTTATATGATATCAATTACCGACATTGGTATGAAGCAGGATATACATCCGAAAAACAAACACGATGTAGGCTACCGTCTTGCGCAGAAGGCTCTCGGTAAAATTTACGGTATGGATGTAATCTGCGATGCACCGTATGCCGATAAGGCTGAATTGCAGGGTAATGATGTTGTTCTTTACTTTAAAGATTGCGAAGAGATCTTAATCAGCAGCGGCGCACTCAATGCGATGAAAATTATCAGTGAAGACGGTCCGGTTAAAATGAAATCCTGCGCGATTGACGGAAACATTCTCACTCTCAGAACAGACTGCGCAGGGGAGAAAAAACATCTCTGCGTTGAATTTGCCTGGACGCCTTACCACGAGGTTAATCTTTATAACGAGGGCGGACTTCCTGCAAAGCCGTTCAGAATTGAAATCAAATAAAAATATTACAAAAAGAAAAACCTGTGTCATTGACACAGGTTTAATTCTTTTATGCAGTTCCTTTTTCGAGAGCTCTCTCCAACCAGATAGTTCCGATATCCATAGCATTGTAAAGACCTTTTTTCTCACTCTTTTTGACAATGCGGTCTCTCGGACGGCAATCAGGGTCAGTGTTGAGAAGCTGAATAAGCACTCTGTCAGCAATCTCCATATCGTTGAAAGTCTTTGTGCTTGTAATCTGAAGCATAATTACATACGGGTCATTCATATTGCCGTAGTAAATTGTGTTGCCGCAACGAACGAGAGGCTTGCCGCGGTATTCAAGGAACTTGTTACCTTTTTTAGCCATAGGAAATGCTTCCTTTCTTAATCTTTAAGATAGTTTTTAACCAAGGACTGAAGAAGCTCGTCACGGTCAATTCTGCGAATGAGGCTTCTTGCATTGTTGTGCGTAGTGATGTAAGTCGGGTCTTCAGAGAGAATATAACCGACAATCTGACTTACGGGATTGTATCCTTTTTCATTCAGGGCGTTATACACGATGCTTAAAGTCTGTTTCATTTCACGCTCATGGTCCTCCCTGATTGTGAACTGTATGGTTTTATCTGTCATAGTAAAACACCTCCGAGTGATTATGTTATAATTATATACTATCTTTTAAGATATAACAAGTAGATTTTTTTAAGTAAATGTAAATTTTTTAGCTTCTGAGAGTGATTCCGAGCTCTTCAAGTGCCTTGATTGCACGTTTAACAGCTGAATCAGCCTCTTCGTCGTTAAGAGTATGATCCTTTGAACGGAGCTTAAGGTTGAAAGCAACGCTCTTCATACCCTCAGGAATCTGTGAACCCTCGTAGATGTCAAACAATGTGATGTCTTCAAGGATTGCACCGACTGCCTTTTTGATAGCTTTTTCAAGTGTGAGAACTGTGAGAGACTTTTCACAAACGAAGGCAAGGTCGCGTGTTGAAGCGGGGAACTTCGGAAGCGGAGTGTATGTCTTGTTTGCGTTTCTGAATTCTGCAATAACCTCAAGGCTCACGCTTGCAACGTAAACTCTTGTATTGAAACCGTAGTTTTCATTAACAACAGGATGAATTTCACCGAGAACAGCAAGTTCTTTGTCACCAGCGATAAGCTTAGCACAGCGACCCGGGTGGAATGTCGGGTTGTCGTTAACGGGAACAACGTCATAATCTGTAAGACCAACCTTTGAAAGAAGCTCTTCAACAGTACCCTTGAGTGTATAGAAGTCAGCATTTTTGCCGTACATACCGATAACAGCTGACTGTTTTTCGTACGGAAGCTCTTCTGTGCCGCGGCTGATATACTCAGTGGAAATCTCATAGAGAGCAGCTTCGAGGTTACGGTTATTATAGTTTCTTGCAAGTACCTCAAGCATTGAGGGGATAGATGTAGTTCTCATAACGCTTGTTTCTTCACCAAGCGGATTTGAAATAACAACAAGCTTGCGAAGTTCGCTGTCTTCAGGAACACGGATCTTATCGAGTGTCTTCGGGCTTACAAAAGAGTAAGTGCAGATTTCAGTAAGTCCGCAGGAAAGAAGTGTTGAGTCAACAAGCTTTGTAAGCACCTGTGCAGGTGTAAGCTTAGCTTTTGCTTCACCGCGAAGAGGACTGTTGGGGATGTTAGCATAGCCGTAGAATCTTGCGATTTCTTCTGCTACGTCAGCCTTGTGCTCGATATCGTTTCTGAAATACGGAACATAAATCTTGCCGTCTTTAACTTCAAAGTCGATAGCCTCAAGCATTTTCTTCTGCTCTTCAGCAGAAACATCAATTCCGATGAAGCTGTTTACCCATTCAGGTTCGAAATCGAGAACAGTCTGCTCCTTTGCAACCTTATTGCAGTCAACAACGCCGTTTACAACGTCACCTGCATCAAGGAGCTGAACAAGCTCAAGAGCTCTCTGAAGGCAAGTAAGACATGAGTAAGGATTGAGTTCCTTTTCGTATCTTGAAGATGCTTCTGTTCTCATACCGAGGGCCTTTGCAGTTCTTCTTACAGAAGGACCGTTGAAGCAAGCTGATTCAAATACGATAGTTGTTGTATCGTCCATAATACCGCTGTATTCGCCACCCATAACACCTGCAACAGCAACGGGCTTCTTAGCGTCAGCGATAACGAGCATATCTTCTGAAAGTGATCTTTCTTCACCGTCAAGAGTTGTAATTGTTTCGCCTGCCTGTGCATTTCTTACGATTACCTGATTACCCTCAAGGTAACGAAGGTCGAAAGCGTGCATCGGCTGACCGTATTCAAGCATAACATAGTTTGTAATGTCAACGATGTTGTTGATTGCACGTACACCGCTTGCACGGAGTCTCTCTCTCATCCAGAGGGGAGAGGGTTTAACACGTACGTTTTCGACAACAGCACCAACGTAACGGTAGCACTTTGAAGGCTCGTCAATCTGAACCTTAAGCATATCGTTAACGTCACCGTGACCCGGCTTTACTACAGGCTCATTAACCTTGAGCTCTGTCTTGAATGTAGCAGCAGCTTCTCTTGCGAGACCGATAACTGAAAGACAGTCGGGACGGTTTGATGTGATTTCAAATTCTGTAACTGTATCTGTAAGACCGATAGCTTCGCGGATATCCATTCCGACAACCTTCTGGCAGTCGTCACCGAGAACGAAGATACCGTCTTCAATAGCATAGGGGAAATCGTGAACAGTAAGACCAAGCTCTGCAACTGAACACATCATACCGTAGCTTGCAACACCACGGAGCTTGCCTTTTTCAATCTTGTGACCGCCTGCAACAACCGACTTATGAAGAGCAGCAGGAACGTAATCGCCGACCTTGAGATTCTGTGCACTTGTAACGATCTGTACGTTTTCTTCCTTTCCGACGTCGAGCTGACAAACCCAGAGAGTGTCAGCGTCGGGATGATGCTCAATAGCTTCAATGTGGCCGACAACGATATTCTTAAGTTCTGCGCCTTCAACCTCAAAAGCCTCAACCTTGGAGCCTGAAAGAGTCATTTCATCGGCAAATTCTTTGTCTGTAGCGTTAAAGTCAACGTAATCCTTGACCCATTTCTTTGATAAAATCATCTTTAAAGCACCTCCTTAAAACTGGCTGAGAAATCTTACGTCGTTTTCATATAAAAGACGCATATCATCAATGTTGAATCTGAACATAACAAGTCTTTCAAGACCCATACCGAAAGCGAAACCGCTGTAAACCTCGGGGTCAATTCCGCCTGTCTTGAGAACCTTCGGATGAACCATACCGCCACCAAGGATTTCAATCCAGCCTTCGCCCTTGCACATCGGACAGCCCTTACCACCGCAACGGAAGCAGGAAACGTCGATTTCGCATGAAGGTTCTGTGAACGGGAAGTGGTGAGGACGAAGTCTTATCTTAGTATTCTCACCGTAGAGCTGTTTAGCAAAAGTTTCAAGACAACCCTTGAGATCGCCCATTGTGATGCCCTTGTCGATAACAAGACCCTCGATCTGATGGAAGAGGGGAGAGTGTGTTGCGTCAACTGCGTCTGAACGGAAAACACGGCCCGGTGCGATGATACGGATGGGCGGCTGCTCCTTTTCCATAACACGGATCTGCATAGGAGAAGTCTGTGTACGAAGAAGCATATTTTCAGTGATGTAGAATGTGTCCTGAGTGTCACGTGCAGGGTGATCCTTCGGGATGTTGAGAGCCTCGAAGTTGTAGTAATCCCACTCAACCTCAGGACCTGTTGCGATGTTGAATCCCATACCGAAGAAGATGTCCTTAACCTCGTCAAGAACGATTGAAAGCGGATGCTTATGTCCGATTGTGTTCGGCTTGCCGGGAATTGTAACGTCGATAGTCTCTTTTTCGAGAGCCTTTTCCATTTCGATTTTTTTAACTTTTTCTGTTGCCTCTGAAATAAGATTTTCAATGTAGCTTCTTACTTCGTTAGCGAGCTGACCCATAACAGGTCTCTCTTCGGGAGTAAGCTTACCCATCTGCTTGAGGATAGCAGTAAGCTCGCCCTTTTTGCCGAGGAACTTAACACGTGCAGCGTCAAGTTCAGCACGGTCCTGAGCGTTGGCAACCATTTCGATTGCCTGAGCCTTGATGTTTTCAAGCTGCTGTTTCATTGTTTTCACCTTTCTTATATGAATTTTGGATTTGGACGAAAATAAAAAACCTTCGCCCCGAAAAAGGGACGAAGGTATAAACTCCGCGGTACCACCCTTAATTTTTGCCTGAAGCAAACACTCCTGCACCCTTTAACGGAGGTGAACCGTCACGGCCTACAACATCTGCTTCAGCCGAGCTGCTCCAAAGTGAACTTCTGCAACCTTCCGCATAAGCTGCCTTTCAGCAAATGGCAACTCTCTCTGAATGAATCGGGATGCATACTCTCTTTTTCATCGCATTAACTTTTGATATTTTATCATATACAATTAAATAATGCAAGAGTTTAAATGTAAAAATCCGACGGAATTTTAAATCCGTCGGATAATTTTTGTTTACGGCTTTTTGATCGAGAAGTTAAGTCCCAACGCACATACAGCAAGCACAAGAAGCATAATAAATGGTGCTGTGTAACCGCCGCTTGAGATGAGCAGGCTGTTTGAGAAGTTTGCAATGAATGCTGCAACAATAAGGTTGAAGTTTGTAAGACTGTAATTTACTGAGAAATACTTCTGACCGTAGAATGAAGCCGTGAATGCTGAGGTCATTGTAGGGCAGGAGCCGTATGAAAGACCCGTCAGACAAAGACCGACTATGCAAACGGGAAGTGAGTGTATCATAACTGCCGTAAGCGTGATTCCTGCGGCAACGATTGTGAGTATGTTTGAAGCAAGCATCGTTGTACGTCGGCCGAGAGCATCGTAAACTGCTCCCGTGAGGATTCTGCCGAGTCCGTTGCAGACTGAAAGCACACCGACAAGAGTTGTTGCGAGAGCCGGGGTCGCATCAACTGAAACAACAAGGTCTCTTGCAAAGCTTATTACAGAATTGCCGACAGCCGTGATGAATGCCATAAATGCGAATGCACGCCAGAACGTGAAGCTTTTGAGCATCTGTGCAGTTGAAAAATCACGTGCCTCAAATGCTTCTTTTTTAACTGACTTTCTTGCCTTTGCAGCAGGGAAAACTGTGTCTGCTGACGGAAGACGTAAAATAATACCCGCAATAAACAGCACAACTGCCACAACACCACCAAGCAGAACGTAGGTTCTGCCCCAGCCGATATTGTCATTTTCAAAAAGAACGCTTATCGTGTTGCCGAGGAGAAGTGTGCTGACGCCAAAGCCCATCATAAGACAGCCTGAGCAGAAGCCTTTTCTGTCAGGAAACCACGAGCATACTGTTGAAACAACGACATTGTAAGAAATACCGATGCCCGTTCCTGCAAGGATTGCGTATGTAAGATAGATAAGATACGGCAGGTCAGGCTTCAGAAGACCCGTCGAAATAAAGCCTATGCCTACGAGTGCACCTGCGATGAACAACGTGATTCTCGGGCCGATTTTCTTGCAGATAAGACTGCCGAAAAAAGCACCAAGACAGAAAAAGCACATTGTCAATGTGAAGTTGAATGCAAGTAAGGAATCGCTCCAGTCAAAATCTTCTTTGAAGGGTATTTTAAGAATTGACCAGGCGTAAAGAACACCTGAAAAAAGCATTGTGAAAACACCCGTTGCAAGGTAAAGCCAACGCTTGTTCAGATTGTTTTTAGCTGTCATAATATCACCACCTGAGAATGAAATGTAGTATAACATATAATTTAAAATATGTAAATAAGGTTTTTCTCTCGCTGTCATATTTTTACTTTACTATTTTTTCTTGTTGTGATATATTAGACTCAGCACACAAAATCAAAGATAAGTATCTGTACCCGGAATAGCATTTTGTCTTGCGCAAAAGAGCAGAATTCTGTTTTAGCATTTCTTGTATAGATACGAAAGATTTTGAGTGACAGCCAACCGAAATCTGCATTTTTTATTGTGTAGCTTCGGCTGCGCACTTTTTTATTTTGGAGGAGTTAAAATGAAAACAGCTATGAAAAAAGCTCTGTCTGCATTGCTTGCAGTTGTGATTATTGCAACGACAATACCGTTTACTGCATTTGCTGAAGATGCTGATGAAGTAACGGCAGAAACTAAGACTGAGTTTTCAACCCAATCGGGACTCAATCAGATTGTTCAAAATCTTTCTGAAGCGGAGGACAGTCAGGATTATTCGATCACAAATCTTGAAATGAACGGCAAAAAGGGTATCGCTGTCATTAACAACGCACAGGCTTGTAAGCTTGTAGCTGCAATCTATGAAGAAGGTAGCTCTAAAATGCTCACATCAGCGGTTGTTGATGTTGAGGCCTCCGCAGGAGAAGTCGAGTTTGAATTTGACATTCTCTCTATGCCTGAAACATACACGGTAAAGGTATTTTTACTTGATGAGAACAATGCGGCACTTTGCGACGAATACGTTTATCTTGAAAAAACTGAAGCGTTCAAAGAGTTTCTTGCGAAGGAACCTGAAGATTTCAACGGTGAAGATGTTATTATCTTTGACGATGAAAAAGCACAGACTGATTTCGCTGTTCTTGATGACGATGTAAAAACATCATCTTCAAAGTCTATTACATATTCTTACAACGAATCAACAGGCAAACACACTTTCAGAAATGCAGACAATACCTTGAAAAATCTTTCTGCAGGTGATATCTATTCCTACAAATATGGTGATGCCGCACATGAAGTGGTTGTCATAAAGGTCAAGGAAATAACGGTTTCAGGTTCAACCGTTACAATTATTGAAGATACTGAAATCGGACTTGGTGAAGCTTTTTCTTTCGTTCGTATAGATGCTGTAGGCGACTGTTCGTCAGTCGATTCGGGTGAAGCGGAGTACGGCAGTGTACTCACGCCGGTCAGTGGGAAGAAAAGGGATATTGTTGTCGAAGAAAACGAAAAGGATGAATGGAAAACTTCAGCTGAACTTTCGTATAAAAAGGGAGTTGCATCGGTGACGGGTACGGTCGGTTGCACTTTTACAAGTCACGTCAAGCTCTTTTACAATCCTGAGATATTCGGACCTGATTATTATGAATTTTACACGGAGCTTGTTACTAAAATATCTATTGCTGGTTTGGAAGTCAAAGGTGAAATATCCCTTCCGAAAGATGAATGCAGGATAGAAAGCCCTGAGATTCCGGTAGGCCCGTTTATGCTTAGGATTTATGTGGCACCTATAGTCGAACTTTCTGCTACATTTTCCTGCTCGGTATCATATACGGCAAAAACGGTTGTAACAGCCGATAACGTTAACGGTGTCAGCAGAACTACAACAGGTTCATCAGGCTTTGAACCTAAATTTGATGATAAAATTGAGTTCAGAGTAGGTCTTGAACTCGGTGTAGACCTCGGTT
Source organism: Acutalibacteraceae bacterium (assembly GCA_036309125.1). GTDB lineage: Bacteria > Bacillota > Clostridia > Oscillospirales > Acutalibacteraceae > CAG-488. Next base: position 9,219 of record JAXJUJ010000235.1, read on the forward strand.
GGGGAGATATTGTAAAGTTGAACGGTAACTGCTCGTTAGCAGTAGTTTGGGTTGCTGAGGTTGACACAGTAGGTGTAATTCTTGATAAACATCACGACTGCTACACCTGTGTAAAAGGTGATAATTTCATTGAAGTCGGTATTGAATTCGGACTTATCGTTAAGATAATACCCGATGTTATGGATTTTGAGTGGCCTGCAGTTGAGATTACGCGTTCATGGTCGCTTGGTGAGTTTTACTGTTCACTTTCGAAAAATGGCTTTGAATCCGGTAAAGGTACTTGTCCAAACATAAGCTACGAAACAAAAATCAAGGTTTATGATAAAGATGCTAAAAACATCGAAGGTGCGACAGTATTCTGTGCAACAGGCTACTGTGACAGTAACGGCGACGGCAAATTTGAAGAAAACACCACAGTGACTGATGCAGAAGGCGAGGCAATATTCTATCTCAACAGCGATACTCATTTTATCAAGGTCACAAAGCCTCAGTATAAAGAAGCTGTGCAGAAGGTTGTAATTGTAGCATCAGGCAAGAAAGTGCCGATAAAGCTTGAGGTAAACGGACCGTATGACGTTACTGTAACAGTTAAAGATGCTAACGGTAATGCACTTCAGGATGTAACTGTTACAGCAAAAGGCGACGAAGATAACGACGAAGAAACAGATATATATACTACTAATACAGACTCGTCGGGAGTAGCGACTTTGTCGCTGTATTCTGCGGACTGGGAAATATCCGTAGCGAAGAAAAGTTACAGTACGCAGTCTTTTACAATATATTCCCTCAACGAAAATAAAGAATCAACCGTAACGTTGAAAAAGGTTGCTTTTGAAGTCGGAGATATTATAGAATTCGGTTCATACCCGCAGACCGAGGTTACGGATTCGGTGCTGATTTCTGAGCTTGACAAAATATCCAAAAACTGGACTTCGTATGAGTATTATAGCGGAACTGGATCACCTGACGGCAAAATGAAGCCGGGAGACTGGATGAAATTCGCTGATATTGATTATGGTGGAGAAAGATACAGAGCTGTTACTTTTTCACAATATCGGCCGAATTATGTTTATAGTGTGAATAGAGAGGATTTTTCTGCTCAAAGTAAAAACGGATATTACATCGATAACACATATTACTTCTTGTATGAACCCGTTAAATGGCGTGTTCTTGACCCTGAAAATGGTTATATAATGTGCGAAGATATAATTGATGCGCAACCATTCAACAACACTATTTATCGAGGTCCATATAATTCTGGCTCGTATAAAACTATTTATTTCACCGATTCAACCTATCGCGCTCACGTTAATGATTACTCACAGTGTTCGCTTAGAGATTGGTTAAATGATGATTTCTACAATACGGCATTTTCTTCAGTTGAGAAGAAGGAAATTCAAATTAATGAATGTGTAAATAAAGTGTATGATGAGTATTCTTTAAAAACCACAACTACATATGATAATGTTTTTCTTTTAACTTATTGGGATGCCCGTAACGAAGAATACGGATTTGAAAATTCAACTTCAGATGATATAACACGTTTAGCAATTTGTACAGACTATGCTAAGTCTCAGGGTGCATTCACTTTTGATTCCAATGGTAGTGATGAGATTTATGGTGAGTGGATATTAAGAACACCTTATAGCGATGAACGTGAAGTTTGTTATGTTTTTATCGGAACTTTGTGGATAGGCCTTGGAGATGCCGATCAAATTCATGGTGTTCGTCCAGCTATGATAGTTGATCTTCAGAGTTTTAACGATCAATTGATCGAGTCACAGTCTGTGTCAGAAGATGGAGTAACTTTTTTGAGTGAATCAGTTGATAATGATGCACCATTAAATATTGGCAAATTTGGTTGCATTGCTGGCAACAGATACGTTCTTCTCAACGTAAGCAATTACTCAGAGGACTTTGAACTCAACTCTGCTGATCTTCTTTACATTGATATGCTCAGAGCAGATGTAAACGGAATTGTTTCCGCAACCTTTACCCCGAAGTCATACGATGAAAACAGCACACTCCTTCTCATAGGCGACTTCGGCAGCGGTACAGAGGCAAAGGTAATCACCGAGGGTGAACCTGAACCCGAAATCAAGGGCAAAGTCCACTCCGTTTCAATCGATGACATTTCAATGTTGTACAAGGACAGTGCGACGGTTACTCCGTCAATCAATGTTGACAGCAGTGTGAATTATACCGTTACATATTCATCATCGAACACAGATGTTGTATCGGTTGATTCAAACGGCAACATCACCACCAATGACAAAGGTTCTGCGACAATTACCGTAACCGTTACAGACGAATACGGCAACACTGTTTCAGATACCTGCGAAGTAAATGTTAAGTACAAATGGTGGCAGTGGATTATTGTTATTGTCCTCTTCGGCTGGATCTGGTATTAAAAATCAAATAAACAAAAAGGATGGCAGATTTCTCTGTCATCCTTTTTTGTGCTTGTTTCAGATTTGTGTTGATGGTAATTAAAACATAATCATCAGAATTTTTCGTAAAATACGATTTCGTCGATATCACGGTATTCGCTGTGAAGCGCAGATGGTTCTGCATCATCCGCAGGATATCCCATTACGAGCAAAGCGACGGGCTCGATATCCTCAGGAATATTGAATTCTTCTCTCATTTTAAACGGATCAAAGTGCATTACCCATGTTGAACCTACACCGAGTTCTGCTGCCTTGAGCATCATATGTGTTGTTACGATTCCGGCGTCGATGATTCCGCTGACAGCACCGTCATATTTCCTTGTCCAGCATTCATTTTTGTTGTAGCATACAAGCATTGCGGTGGGTGCATCAAAGTGGCATTTAGTGCAGCTCTTCAGCTTTTCGCAAGACTCATCGGTGTTGATCACAAGTATTCTCTGAGGCTGATTGTTACATCCTGTGGGCGCAAGGTGACCTGCCTCAAGGATGCTGTCGATTACTTCCTTCTGCAGGTGTGTATCTTTGAATTTTCTGACTGAATATCTGTTCTTTATAAGTTCGTTAAAGCTCATATCGTATTTCCTCTCTGTTATTGTTATATGATTATCATACTATAAAGCAGGAGATTTTATCAAGGGTTTATTGACTTTAAACTGACGAAATGGTATATTTTAACTAACAAAAAGAGAAACGGAGTGTTTAATATGTTCGAAAATAATTGGGAGTCACTCAACTCCCGTAAAGTACCCGAGTGGTTTGCTGATGCTAAGTTCGGCATTTTCATCCATTGGGGTTTATATTCTGTCCCTGCATTCACTAAAAAAGGCGACTATGCTGAATGGTATATGCGTCAGATCGAAGACAAAGAAACAGAAGCATATAAATTCCACGAGAGAGTGTACGGTGATAAAACAAAGTATGAGGATTTCGTAAGCGGCTTCAAAGCTGAACTCTTTGATGCCAAGAAGTGGGCAGACCTCTTCCAGAAGAGTGGTGCGAAATATATGAATATCGTTTCAAAGCATCACGACGGTTACTGCCTGTACAAGACTGACCATGCATGGAACTGGAACACTGTTGATGTAGGTCCCCACCGTGACTTCCTTCAGGAGCTCAAGGATGCACTTGCTGACACTGACGTACGTTTCGGTGTTTATCATTCGGTTTACGAATGGTTCCATCCGCTTTATCTTAAAAATCCTGAAGAATACGCTACTGAGCATCTTATCCCGATGCTCAAAGAGCTTATCGAAAAATATCAGCCGAATACTCTCTTTACAGACGGTGAGTGGGAGCATCCTTCTGATGTATGGCACTCAACAGAATTCCTTCAGTGGCTTTACAATGAGTCAAGTGTAAAGGACTTCATAGTTCCTAATGACCGTTGGGGTAAGGAAACACGCGGCCGTATGGGCGGTAACTTTACAACTGAGTACGGTTACATTGAAGCAGGCAGAAAAATTGAGGATGTCGAGCTTGACAGACCGTTTGAGGAGTGTCGTGGCATCGGCAGATCATTCGGCTTCAACCGTAACGAGGATCTCGCTGATTACCTCAGTGCAAAAGAGCTTATCGAAATGCTTTGTGATCTTGTTTCAAAGGGTGGTAACTTCCTTCTTAATATCGGTCCTGCAGCAGACGGTACAATCCCCGTAATTATGGAAGAAAGACTTCTTCAGATGGGTGACTGGCTCCGTGTCAACGGCGATGCGATCTACGGAACACGTCTTTATTCAAAGGCACAGCAGGAAGGTGTTTATTACACTAAAAAGGGCGACGATGTTTATGCAATCATCAACCGCTTCCCGTTCGGCTCACAGGTGCTTGATCTCGTAGATTACGATGCAGACCTCAAAGCATCTCTTCTCGGCAGCGATGCAGAGCTTACAATCGTTGAAAATAACGGCAAGGCTGAGGTTGTATTCCCGGCAATCAATCCCGATACAGTTGACAGCAATTGGCTTTATACAATCAGACTTTCTAAATAATTATGAAGCCTCTGACTTTTGTCAGGGGCTTATTTCAAAGGAGCGATAGTGATGAGAAAGAATTTTGGTGCAAAACCGATGACATACCCGCAGCCTGTATTCATTGTAGCGGCCTATGACAAGAATGGAGTGCCCAATGCAATGAATGCTGCCTGGGGAGGCATCGCAGAATCTGATCGCATAACAATGTGTCTTGCTGCAGGTCATAAAACTGTGAAAAACATCCTTGAAACAGGTGAGTTCACTGTAAGCATGGCAGATGCAAAACACGTGGTGGAGTGTGATTATCTCGGCGTTGAATCAGGTAATAAGGTTACGGATAAGCTTTCAAAAGCAGGTTTCCATACTGTGAAAAGCGAGTTTGTAAATGCTCCGCTGATCGAAGAGCTTCCTATGGCACTTGAATGCAGACTCATCAGCTTTGATAAGGAGACAGACTGTCTTATAGGCGAAATTATTAATGTCTGCGCTGATGAATCAATCCTTGATGAAGTAGGCAATATTGATTATAAAAAGCTCAATCCCATAACTTTTGATCCGATGTATCATACATACATCACGTTAGGCGAAAGGGTAGGTAAAGCGTTCAGCGACGGAAATGCTCTTAAGTGAGGTTGATTCTATGTTGTTTTATAATACAGTAAAAGGTTTATACCGTAATTTCATTTTCAGCCGATGTGATGACAAAGGACTCGCATATTATTTCTCTGCAAAGGATTTTGATGGTCTCAGATCAGAGACATATTCCTTCAAGGGTAATAACGGTCAGCAGCTTTACGGAAATTTCTATTTTTATGACAATTCCCGTGAAGACAGAATTATCGTTTTTGATCACGGAATGGGCGGCGGACATCTTTCTTATATGAGCGAGATTGAAATGCTGGCACGTCATGGTTTTAAAGTTTTCGCATATGACCATACAGGCTGTATGAAGTCTGAAGGTGAGTCGACAGTAGGATTCGCGCAGTCACTGAGTGATCTCGACTGTTGTCTTAAAGCTCTTAAATCAGAAGATGATTTGAAAAATAAAAGCTTCGCTGTTATAGGGCACAGCTGGGGAGGTTTTTCGACGCTTAATATCTCAGCGTTTCATCCTGACCTTACTCACATTGTGGTGCTTTCAGGCTTTGTTTCGGTTGATATTATTGCTTCACGCTTCGGCTCTATGAAAAAATATGTCAAGGCAATCGAAAAAGAGGCTAATCCTTCTTATGCTGACTGTAACGGTGTCGATTCTCTGAAAAATACAAAAGCAAAAGCTTTACTGATTTATTCTGATAATGACAAAATGGTCAAAAAAGAGAGTAATTACGATTATCTTGCTGCTTCTCTGAAATCGAGGGAAAACACAGAGTTTATTCTTGAAAAAGGCAAGGACCATAATCCTAACTATACACAGGATGCAGTGAAATATCTCGCTGAGTATATTTCAGCTGTTAATAAGCAGAGAAAGAAGCTTCGTACAGATCAGCAGAAAAAAGCATTCAGAGATTCATTCAACTGGAAACGGATGACTGCACAGGATGAAAAGGTCTGGTCAAAAATCCTTGAACATCTTGATAATTGAATTCATACTCCGGGATTTTCCCGGAGTTTTCTCTTTTAAAAATGAATTTTCTGTGTTATAATCTCTGCGAAAGAAGAGATGTAAATGCAAAATACTCATATAAAAGATTTTACAAAAGGCGGAATCACGAAACCTTTGCTTGTGTTTGTCTGGCCGTTGTTCTTGTCTAACCTTCTGCAGGTTGTCTACAATATGGTTGATATGATAGTTGTAGGCAATGTTCTTGCGAAAGAAGGAATTTCGGCTGTTTCTGTCGGCGGTGATGTCACAAATCTGCTTACATTCATTGCGATGGGATTTGCAAACGCAGGTCAGGTGCTGATTGCAAGATTTATAGGCGCAGGTGAGAAGCATAAACTCGGTAAGTTTATCGGCACAATGTGTGGCTTTCTGCTCGTGTGCGCTGTGGCTCTCAGCGTTATAGGAATAACATTTCAGGATGTAATGCTTCGCCTGATGAATACACCGCCCGAAGCCTATGATGGTGCAGTGAGATATGCAACCGTCTGTATGTCGGGGCTTGTATTTATATACGGATATAACGTCGTCAGTGCGATAATGCGAGGTATGGGCGATTCGAAGCATCCTTTTATTTTTATAAGCATTGCCGCTGTGCTGAATCTGATACTGGACCTTGTATTTGTTGCAGGTCTGGGATTAAGAGAGACAGGAGCTGCCCTTGCTACAATAATCAGTCAGGGCGTCAGCTTTGTTTCGTGTGTTATTTTTCTCGCGAAAAACAGAAAAAAGTTTGAGTTGAATATTCAGCCGAAAAGCTTTGTACGATGGAATAAGGATATGCTTTCAGCTCTTGTTAAGCTAGGCACACCGATGGCAATCAAAACTGCCTCTATCCAGATTTCAAAGCTGTTTGTAAATTCCTGGGTCAATTCTTATAGTGTTGAGGTTTCGGCTTTTGCAGGAATTGCCAATAAGGTTTCAAGCATCAGCAATCTTGTTTCTGCAGCTATGAATACAGGCGGCTCAACGATGGTTGGTCAGAAC
>JAXJUJ010000236.1:0-4367 GCA_036309125.1 Acutalibacteraceae bacterium
GATAATTAATACTCCTTAAGCTCTTGCAGTTTTTAAAAGCCATAAATCCGATTCTTTCTAACGATTCAGGAAAGTAGACTTCTGTTAATTTGGAACAGCCTAAAAAAGCACTGTATTCTATACTTTTTATTCCTTCTGGTAAAGATAGTTTTGTAATCTCGGTATAGCCATAAAAAGCACGTGAGCCAATACATTCAACGGACTTTCCATTAATTGTACTCGGAATAGTCAATACTCCAACCAAATCTTTTTGGGGATCAATCGTACAACCTGTAATAGTGACTGTTTCTCCATCACCGTTTATACAATACTTAAATTTTCCACTTGTATATTCCGTTGCTGCAGAAACTTTGAAGTACAACCAATCCAGTAAATCAAGTCCTGCGAACCCGCTCAGTGGTGCGGCGGTGAGCATCATCACAGCAACAAGCACTACTGACAGCACTTTTCTTAATGCTTTTGGCATAAAAATTTCTCCTTTTTAATAAAAGTCTTATTAATATAATTCAAACTTTCCCTTTGAATCACTCTTGCTCTTGAGTGTGCACAAGCTTTTCACTTTTCAACCCTTTGCCTGAGTTGAAATCAATGCTGTGTGATAATGATTACTGCTAAAAAATCTTCTTCCTGTTTGTAAATCAATATTTTAATTAAACAGCATTACAAACGGAGTAATAATAACTGCCAGAATATTAATAAGTACATCATCCGCACCGGGTATAATCTCTCCGATAAGAGCCACAGGCGCTAACGGAAGAAAAGCCAACATAGCTGCTGATGCCAAGCCCATAATTACACCTCCTTGCGTTTTTTATTAAATTCCCTTTGCCCAAAATAATTCTCAGTTATTTCAACAAAATGATTTCTTCTTTTTCAAAATGATTTTCTGTCAAATCATCGTCATTCTCAGCCATATGAATTCCTACAAGCAGACAATAATTGCCGACCTGAGGAAGAAAATACACCTCGTTATCAACTTCTTCTATAACTTTTTCCTTGCCGTTACAAATCTCTTTAATTACGGTTTTATCGTTTGCATTTTCAATACAAACCAGCATTTCTTCTGCGGAGTCATACTTAAGCGGAGTCATATCCATACTGTTTTTTGTAAAAAACTCTATGTAACCGTCCTGTGCATTGTAGTAAGCCAATGCAGTTTTTTCTGCTTGGTAATCAACTGCTGTCAGGTACACATTTTTCGCATCAGAATTCAAAAACGTTACATCGTATTCTTCAAATTTTTTGATTTTATTCACCTTATTATTCTGCTGTGAGTAAGTCGCAAAACAAGAATAATACGAAAAAGAATGGTCATCATCATATTTCTTTTCACCGACGACAAGATAAATGTTTCCGTTTTTTGCAAGATACATCTGCTGACACGAATCCGTAATTTCAGTTTTCTTACCCGTCTTTATATTGTATTTAGCTGCTCTTACGTAACCACCGTCGCAAGTATAGTGTCTGAAATAAATGCAATCATCATAATAAATTATGTTGTCGACACTTTCTTTCCAGATATCTTTATTTCCGTCCTCATCTTCGGATATAACCGTACCGTCGTCGATAAGAGTTTTCTCTCCCGTCTTCAAGTCAAGCTTATATATGTTATATCCTATACCACAGGTGTAAATTCCCGGACCCGGAGATTCAGCGTAATAAATCGCATTGTCGTCTGCGTAGATAATAAATCCGTCACCGATAAACTCGATAAGCTTTTTTTGACCACTTCCGTCAAGGTTCATTACCCAGCCATCATAAAGCTGCCAATCAATAGTTTCATCGAAGCCGTCAATGTATTCCTTTTCTGTTTTACTTTCTGCCGAATAGTAAATTTTATCATCAATTACAGCCAGATAATTACCCGCGGCCTGAGATGTCAGCTTTTTCTTTCCCGATGCTGTCACCGCAAAAATTCCGTCCTCCGTAGCAACATAATCCGTTCCCTTGTATGTGACGATGCCCTTTCCGACTCCGCCGTCAACCTTGATTGCGTCCGATGAAGCCTGAACCTTAAGACTCACTTCCGGAACAGTGATAATCGTCTTTTCCGTTGATAATTCCGTGATTTCATCCTCTTCTTCCTGTGTTGACGGCACCTCAGTTGCAGCAAGTGTTGTTGTTTTTTTTTCGGGCTCATCTCCGTTTCTCTTTACGAGCAAAACCCCAACAACAATACCAACTACAACAAGCACTGCAACCACTGCACAGATTATGATTTTCTTTTTATCCTTCATAACGACCCCTCTTTTAAAATATAAATTTCGTTTATGCCAGCAACTCGATTATCGCTTCAAACGCCATATAAAACGGTGCGAACAAATCAGCCATAGCATCAAAAACCGTACCTGCTAAGTCAGGAGAAAATATCCCGGCAATCGCTGTAGGAAGTAATATGGGCCATCCCAGTAATATTATTGTAGTTATCATCCTTCTCACCTCTCTTAATGATTAATCAGAAAAATTTTTACACTTACAGTTTACGGATTACCTGTAAACATCACAAAACTGAAAACAGATTTTTATTCTACCGGCTTTGTGTAGTTTGAAATCGGGAAAGGATGCCAATACTGGTTAGCACACTCTGCACAAAGAGTAGTTGATACTGATGAACCGTAATACGCAGTCCCTTCCCATTCAGCATCGCACCAATCGCAGGTCCACTTGTGTGCCTCGGTCGTTGATGTATAAACATCTGCGTTATAATCATAATCGTAATTATAGTCATAATTATAATTATCCGAATTTGTCATATTAATTTCGTCATAAGCTGCCACATAACCATTTACCCAACCTGTATCCTGACCTACAAAGAAGAAAATTACACCCGTTGCAATAAGCGCAACCGCTACAACCACAAGCTGTGTTGCTTTTCTGAATTTTTTAAGTTTAACCCGCATTTTGTTTTCTGTTTGAATCTCTTCCACGTATTTACACCCTCCTGTTTTTTCTTTTGTTTCACTATAGCACATATTTTTCAAAAATTTCGTCAAAGGGTACGAATCGTTAATTCTAAGGTACGAAAACTTAAACACCCCCGAAATCGCTCGATTTCAGAGGTGTTTTCCGTGATATTTACTTGAATAATTTTCTGAAGAAGTTAATTATCTTTGAAGTTACTCTCAATGCATTTGTTATTAAAAAGTCTGTAACTTTCTCCAGAACCTCCACAAATGTCAGCTGCTGTTCGCCCTCGTCCGAAACGAGTTCAAATATGAAAGAGTCGTAATCACCGTTTTCAAGTAAAGTGATAAATGCCTCAAAGGTTACACCCTCAGCGGAATTATCCTTGATCTTTTTCAGGCTGACATAAAGATTATTGAAAGTAAGATACTGTGCCTGAGCATCATTCTGAAGCTCTTCGATGTCAAACAGTCCGGTTTCAACCCCGTCGAAAACAAGCTTTTCGAAATAAAGGTATTCTGCTTCCGGATTTTCCTTGACGAGCTTTGACAGGAACAGGTACGGCAAATCAGAATAAACTGTCAGCGCACCTTTGTAGTTTATTACTTTTTTCTCTGAGTCATAATAAACAGGTATATGCTTCATACCGTGCGCTGATGCATAGTCTGCTGCCTGTGTTGCTGAAGAATTGTAAAGAAGGACAAGCCTACTGTCATTATTTCCGAAAGAACTGTCTTCAGCCGTAAGGTTTATTGCACGGGAGGTGACTATCGCCAAAGCAGGACAATCTGCAAATGAATTTTCTCCAATCTTTCCGACACCTTGTCCGAGATAAACTTCCTTGAGATTCGGATAACCGCTGAAAGCATAGTCACTGACGGAAGTTACGCTGTTTGCAAACTCAACCGTTTCAATTTCGTCTTTGAAAAAATACCATCCGTAGTCCTCGGCTGATGCAAGATTCAGCATTTCACCGCTTCCCGTGATCACCAAAGCCTTTGTTTCCTCGTCAAATGACCAGAAGATATTTTCACCGAGAGCGCCTGACGTTTTGCCGTAGTTGTAGCGGATGGTGGCATTAAGAAGAGCTTGATTGTACGTACCAATATCAATTATATTCCATTCTTCTTCTGTGCCATTGTAGTACACATCAGTAAGATTGTCGCAATAACGGAACGCACTCGATCCGATTGTGGTGACGCTGTCGGGAATTGTGATGCTTGTAAGACTGACGCAATAAAAGAACGCATAATCTCCAATGCTTGTTACACTGTCGGGGATTGTGATGCTTGTAAGGCTGTCGCAAGAATAGAACACCTCATCTCCGATGCTTGTTACGCCGTTGCCGATTATGATGCTTGTAAGGCTGTCGCAAGAATAGAACACCTCATCTCCGATGCTTGTTACGCCGTTGCCGATTATGATGCTTGTAAGGCTGTCGCAATCATAGAACGCACTCGATC
>JAXJUJ010000237.1:0-22430 GCA_036309125.1 Acutalibacteraceae bacterium
TTCGGCTCCCGCGGATTCCGTACAGATTTTGACGGGACGGGCAACCCGTCCCCTACTATATTGATTTGAAATCTGCTCTACAAACCCGAATTTGCAATAATTATACGATCTGATATTTTAAATGTTTTGGATTGAAAATAATCATAAAGAATGTTACAATTAGATGTAAAACTATTTGCGACAGGGGGAACCCATATGAAAATGAAAAAAGCGGTTGCTGTTTTCCTGACATTGACAATGATGTTCAGCGTGAGCTTTATGTCTTTATCATATCCGGGAATTCAGGATTTGTTTTCTTTGAGAGCGTCAGCGCAGGTTGATGATGTTATCACAAAATACGCACCCAAAGGCACACGTGATGTTGCTGTCGATGCTTCTGTAACAGCTTCAAGCAGTTATACGTCGGGTAACGGTCAGTGGGAGCTTGCGCGTATCAATGACGGTTCTCTTTACTTTAATGGTGGTGAAAACGGTTATAACGGTAAAGCAGGTTTTACCTCGCATCCCGATGAGGTGCCTTATCATCCTACAAATATGACTCAGGCTCAGAAGGATGCTGCTGTTGCAGAGTCAAAAACAAAGCCTTTGTGGATCGCTTTTGACCTCGAGGGTTATTACGACGTGGACAGAGTTACTTTGTTCCGTCACGGCGCTTTCCCTGATACATTTGAAATCCAGGTTTCAGATGACGGCGAAACTTATACAACTGTTACAACCAAAAGCGGATATGCAGATTACACTCAGGAAGCACTTTCTATTGATTTTCCGACAGTCAGAACAAGATATATCCGCGTTTACGTAACTGTCCGCGGTAACCTTGACGGTAACTATATCCACCTTGTACAGCTTGGTGAAATTGCTGTTTACGGCAAGGAGGTTGCCGCAACAAATTCAGGTCTTGAAATCAATACATATGCACCCGAAAACTGTATCAACCTTGCTGTTGAAAGCACGGTGACAGCAACTGAAAGCTATGAAGAGGGCGAGAAGTGGGGCGTACACAATATCAATGACGGTGACACACAGAGAAATGGCGGATACACAAGTGAGCCTGTGAACCGTCCTATGCACATCGACTTTGACCTCGGCAATACAGCCGAGGTTAAAAGACTCGTAATTTTCCCGAACGGTGTAGCTCCGAAGGCTTTTGAAATTCAGACATCTTTTGACGGCGTGACATATAAAACGGTTAAAACAGCAACAATCGAAACTCTTTATCCTTCAGCTCCTATTATATTTGAACTGCCTGCAGCGACATTCGCTTCACACGTTCGTTTTAACGTAACTGAAAGATATGCTTCAGAATCATATTATGTCCAGTTTGCTGAAATGGGTATCTACGGTATCAGGAGTGCATATGATGCTGAGCTTAATAAGGCAGATGTAAGACTTGTTCCGGGCGATTCGCTTCAGCTTGAAATGGTAGTTGAAAAGCTCAATTCGTTTGATACATATGACCACAAGCTCGAATGGAGCTCATCAGATTCTTCTGTCGCATCGGTTGATGAAAACGGACTTGTTACAGGTGTTTCAAGCGGTAGTGCAATTGTTACCGTAAGGGATAATTCAATCGGTTTTACGAAAACAGTTAAGGTTATTGTCGGTTATGATCTTCCTTTTGCACGTAATGAAATGACAGTTTCAATTTTTGCTCCTCCGACGGGAAATCTTTTCACGGATGAACAGTACAAGCTCGTTTCAGAAGCAGACGTTGACCTCGTTCTTAATACATATAATGTATATACAACAGAAGATAACCTTAAACTACTTGACCTTGCAGGTAAGTACGGTATGACTGCTATCGTCGCAGATATGAGATTGCGTTCTGATATGCAGAATGTATCTGAAGATCTTATAAAAGAGGTTTATGAGGATTATAAGGGCATATCTAACCTTGAAGGATTTTATATCTATGACGAACCGTGGAATCCCAATGCTTATGTCAATTCAGCAAATCATATGGCATCCGTATTGCCGGGAGGATTTACTTACCTTAATCTCTTTCCCGGATTTGTCTACAACTCATACGAGCAGTACGAATATATCTTCGATGACGTTGCAGCACTGACAAACGGTAACGTTGACCTTATGTTTGACGTCTATCCGTTTATGGAGGATGGCACAACGGACTATAAGATTATGTTCGATTCTCTTGATACAGTAAGACGATCAGGTCTTAAGTATGATGTCAATACAGCGGCCTGCGTTCAGGCTATCGGTTACGGCCCCGTAGGAGGTCCGCTTGTAAAGCGTATTCCTACAGAAGCTGATCTTCTTTATCAGAATATGGCTTACCTCGCATATGGCGTGAAGCACGTTGCTTATTTCAAATACAGTCAGGAGGTTGACAACGGTCAGGAAAGCTACTCAACCTGTCCGATAGATGAAAGCGGCAATCCGACAGATGTTTACTACTATATGCAGAGAGTGAATCCTGTAGTTCATACACTCGGCGAAACACTCATTAACTGCGATGCAAAAGAGGTTTATCTCGCAGGTTCGGATACTTACGGACAGTCTGCAGTTCCGTCAGGCTTCTTCGTTCAGTCAGCTGACAGCTCAAAGAGTCTTATCCTTTCTTATATGACTGACAGAGATACAGGCAGAAACTACCTTATGGTTGTTAATAATGATGTTAAAAATGCAGTAACAGCTCCGCTTAAATTTGCGAACGGAATCGGCAACATCGAAATCCTTGACAACAGCACAGGAAGCTGGTCATCAAAAACAATCAACGGAAATTACAGCGTTTCACTTCCTGCAGGCGGTGCAGCTATGATTGCACTTCCTGAAAATTACCGTTATGAAGAAGCAAAGACACAGGCAAATGCCAATGTTCTTTATCACAAGACTGTTTACGGTAACAGCTCACTCGGCACACCGGGTACACGTGACGAAAACCGTGCAGGCTGGTACCTCAGCTGTCTTACAGACGGTTACGTTGATGCGAATGCTTCAAAGGGTCTTAACGGTTGGTGTTCTGAACTTAAGAATGAATCGTTTGACACATATGTGAAGATTGACCTTGGTGAAGTTCAGACTCTTAATTCTCTCACGCTTCATCCTGTTGCGGCTTCTACGGGTTACAGCGGATATTTCCCGAAGTCATACACTGTCAGTGTTTCGAAGGACGGAGAAAAGTGGACTCAGGTTGCATCAGCTGTTAACTCAGGCGTAACCTCATCCGTAACACATAATTTTAACGCAACTGACCTTCGTTATGTTAAGGTTGACATAACCGATATGAATTCTGTTGACGGTAAATATGCGGCAGCTATTGCAGAGATTGAGACAAACGGTGAAGTTGCTATTACACGTTACAAGACGGTTGCTGTTGATGAAAACGGATTCTATGCTTATATGAACTGTGTAAATACAGATTACATCCGTGTGCCTGTATGGACAGACTATAACGGTCAGGATGATATAATCTGGCACGAAGGTGAAGGTGGTAAATGGACGGTTGACGGCTCAACCTATAACTTCAGAGCATACATTCCTGTTTCTGCACACAATAACGAAAGAGGAAGCTATACTGTTCACCTTTACGCTTATAACTCTCTCGGCGAAACATCAAAGGGTACAACATTCAATTTTGACCTTAAGGTAAGCTTTGATTATAACTATGGTAATGCGACAAAGAATCTGCTTTCAGGTCTTGATAAACTCTCATCAGGTAACGGAATAACAGCCTCGTACAACGCTTCTGATGACACCGTTACTCTCAACGGTACGCTTACGGGAAGCATTAATCTTCAGGCACAGATGCCTTTTGCTGCTGAACTTAAAAAGGATGATATTATCCGTGTAACTGTTGAGCCTGTCAGCGGAACGATGTCCAATGCAATCATTGTTCTTGAACTCTTCAATGATGCTATGTCAAACCCTGACGGTAAGCGTCACGTTGCGGACATAATCTCAGGCGGTACATTTGACATTCCTGTTTCATCAGACAGAGCTGCAAGTGAAATTTCGAATTATAAGTTCTGGCTTTACAGAGATTCTGTTGCTCCTGTATTCAATAACTTCAAGTTCAGAATCAAGATGGAGGTTTATAACGGAAGCGACATTTACACAGCATCGGGAAGAAATATTTTCTACGGTCAGACCTACGGTGTATTGCCGACTCCGCAGAGAAATGATGCAGAATTCATCGGTTGGTTTACCGAGCCTTACGGCGGTACACAGGTTTATGCTTCTACATCTGCGACTGCTGTAGGAAAGCAGACTCTCTACGCTCATTGGAAAGAGATTGAAGCTGAGTTTGTATACGGTATTTATCCGGGTATCACGGCTGAAAAGCTCGAAAATGATTTCCTGAAGCTTACAAATGTCACATATTCGTATGAAAATGTTAACGGTTGCATCACAACGGGAACTCTTGTAACGGCAACGGATAAAACTACAGGTAAGGCTGTCGCAAAGTATATTCTCGTTCTTTTCGGTGATGTAAACTCTGACGGCTGGTATGACGGACAGGATGCTGTCTATACGGAGGCTATCAGAGAGGGAATGCTCAATGCTGATAACCTGAGCGAGGCGGCACTCCTTGCTGCCGACTGTAACCACGACGGTTTTGTAGGATTTACTGATACAACCTTGCTCAGAAAAGCAGGTGTACTTCTTGAAGGTATTGACCAGACAAAGCCGATAGAGGAGCTTTCAGCGATGTCTGAGTGGCAGGAGTATATCAGCATCATTGATCAGGAGCCTGAAATTACTGAGCCTGATGTCAGTGAGCCTGAAGAGAATGAAATGTCAGCTGTCAGTCTTATTATGAAGTGGCTCAACTACATTTCAGGTATCCTTGAAATTGTGTTTGGCTTTATATTCAATTAATAGTTTTGCAAAAAGGGACGGTGGTTGCCGTTCCTTTTTAAATTAAAGTTGACATTTCTCAATTTTAGTGTTATCATTCATTTAATAACTGTGACGAAGAGGGCAGAAACCTCAGCTTTAAGAGAGTCGGTGGCTGGTGTGAACCGACAGCGAAAGTTTCAATTGCCTATGGCTTCTGAGTTGAGTGCCTGAAAATAAGTAGGGTTCTCCGTTCTGCCGCGTTAAGGTAAAGGACTTGTCAGAGTCTGAAGGTGGTGGCTTCGGCCGCAATTTGAGTGGTACCGCGGGTATATTTTCCCGTCTCAAAGTTCTTGCTTTGGGACGGTTTTATTTTATTTTGGAGGTTATATTATGAGCGATTTAAGAATCGAAACCAAGTGTGTTCAGGGCGGCTATACACCGGGCAACGGTGAGCCAAGACAGATTCCTATCATTCAGAGCACAACTTTTAAATATGCAACAAGCGAAGATATGGGTAAGCTTTTTGACCTTGAAGCTTCAGGCTATTTCTACACAAGACTTCAGAACCCCACAAACGATGCAGTTGCAGCAAAGATCTGTGAGCTTGAGGGTGGTACGGCAGCAATGCTTACTTCTTCAGGTCAGGCAGCTTCTTTCTATGCTGTTTTCAATATCGCATCCTGCGGTGATCACGTCGTTGCTTCTTCAACAATCTATGGCGGAACATACAACCTTTTCGCTGTTACAATGAAGAGAATGGGCATCGAATTCACTTTCGTTGAGCCTGATTGCTCTGACGAGGAGCTTGAAGCAGCATTCAGACCGAATACAAAGGCTGTTTTCGGTGAAACTATCGCAAACCCTGCACTTAATGTATTTGACATCGAGCGTTTTGCAAATGCTGCACACGCACACGGTGTACCCCTTATCGTTGACAATACATTCGCAACTCCCGTTAACTGCCGTCCGTTCGAGTGGGGCGCTGATATCGTAACTCACTCAACAACAAAGTATATGGACGGTCACGGTGCAGGCGTTGGCGGTTGTATCGTTGATTCAGGTAAGTTTGACTGGACAAAATATCCTGATAAGTTCCCGGGTCTCTGCACTCCTGATGACAGCTACCACGGTGTGACATATACAGAGCGTTTCGGACTTGAAGGTGCATTCATCACAAAGGCAACAGCACAGCTTATGCGTGACTTCGGTTCAATCCAGTCTCCGCAGAACGCTTTCCTTCTCAATCTCGGACTTGAAAGCCTTCACGTGAGAATGGCAAGACACTGTGAAAACGGTCTTGCAGTTGCGAAGTTCCTTCAGTCAAGCGACAAGGTTGACTGGGTAACTTATCCTTCACTTGAGGGTGACAAGTGCTACGACCTTGCACAGAAGTACCTCCCGAAGGGCTCTTGCGGTGTAGTAAGCTTCGGTCTCAAGGGTGGCAGAGCTGCTGCAGAAACATTTATGAAAAATCTTAAAATTGCTGCAATCGAAACACACGTTGCAGATGCAAGAACCTGTTGTTTGCATCCCGCAAGTGCAACACACCGTCAGATGAACGACGAAGAACTTGCTGCAGCAGGTGTACCTGCAAACCTTGTACGTTTCTCTTGCGGTCTCGAAAGCGCAGAAGACCTTATCGAGGATATCGCACAGGCACTCAGCAAGGTAGAAGACTAAGATTAAGAGTTGATAATTTATGCCGATTAAAATTCCTAACGAGTTACCTGCAGTAAAGGTGCTCAATGAAGAAAATATATTTGTTATGACGGAGACCCGTGCCATCACGCAGGATATCCGTCCTTTGAAGATACTTCTTCTTAACCTTATGCCCAAAAAGATTGAAACTGAAACACAGTTTGCACGTCTTCTTGGTAACTCTCCGCTGCAGGTGGAGCTTGAACTCATTCACACAAGCTCACACAAGTCAAAGCACACTTCAGCAGAGCATCTGCTCACATTCTATAAGACTTTTGAAGAAATCAAGCACAAAAAGTATGACGGAATGATCATCACGGGTGCACCTGTTGAGCTGATGGATTTTGAAGAGGTTGAATATTGGGAAGAACTTTGCGAGATTATGGAGTGGAGCAAGAAGCACGTAACGAGCACATTCCACATCTGCTGGGGTGCACAGGCAGGTCTTTACTACCATTTCGGTATCAATAAATTCCGTCTTCCGCAGAAGATTTCAGGCGTTTATCCTCATACGGTAGATTACAAGCGTTCAATCCTTTTCCGTGGATTTGACGATGTATTCATGGTGCCTCAGTCACGCTACACAAGCATCAGTCGTGAGGATGTCGAAAAGGTGGATGAGCTTAAAATTCTTGCATCTTCTGAGGAAACAGGTGTTTATGCTGTTTCTTCTGAAAACGGAAAGCAGATTTTTGTGACAGGTCATTCAGAGTACGATGCAACAACTCTTCGTGACGAATATTTCCGTGACAGGGAAAAGGGTCTTGATATTCAGATTCCTAAGAATTATTTCCCTGATGATGACCCCACAAAGATGCCTCTTGCAACGTGGCGATCACACGCAAATCTTCTTTTCTCAAACTGGCTGAACTATTTCGTTTACCAGACCACACCGTATGATATCGAAGAAATTGAATAAAAAATAAAGGAGCTGTTTACAGCTCCTTTTTCTTTGTGATTTTTGAGATTATATGAATTATCAAAAGGAAAAATCCGATACCTGTCATAATTCCGCAGGTGTCGACGAATATGTCGAAAACGCGACAGGCTCTTTCGGGCACGAAATACTGATGAATCTCATCACTTACCGCATATACAAAAGACGGGATAAGCGGGAGATAAAATTTCTTCTTGCCGAAAGTGTAATGAATTGCCCCTGAGAAGCAGAAGCCTAAAGCTGCAAATTCGCTGAAATGTGCAAGCTTACGAAGAGTATTGTGTGTAATGAAATTTCCTATGAATTCAACAATTTTTGAAAGCAGATTCTGACTGACCTCTTCGGATTCCTCTCCGGTTGCAGATGAAAACATAAAGATGACATACATTACTGCAATGCAGAGAAGCCAGAAAATTACTGCAAGGAATTTATTTTTTCTTAAAAACAGCAATTAATTCAGCCCTCCGTTGATAAAGCAAACTCCTTCAAAAGACGGCATAGCCCAGACATCTTTTGTTTCGCTTCCTATAGCGAGGTAGTCACCGTGATTGAAAAGGGGAAGAAAGACTGCTTTGTCGATAAGCATCTGCTCAGCTTTGTCGATGGTTGAAAGTATTTCGTCACCTGAGCATTCGCAGAGAATTTTGTCTATGAGTGTATCAAATTCCTCGTCAGAATAGTTGAATGTATTTTTGCTGTTGTCTGTTGTGAAGAAATCGAGAGTGTCAACGGGTGATGAAGATTTCGCTGTGATTTCAGTAACGGCAATCTGATACGTATCGTTTTTTATTGCGGTACTCAGTTCATCTTCGCTGAGCACTTCAACCTTTGCGATGATTGCTGTGCTGAGGATTTTCTGCCAATTCTGGATAATACTCTGCATCTGTGCTGAATAGGTGTCAGTACAGACGATTTTTACGCTTGCAGAGTCAGAACCGATTTCCTCGAGACCTTTCTTCCAAAGGGCGAGAGCAGTGTTTTCGTCATATTTTGGTTTTGTGATATTTCCTACAGACTGTCTGTAAGATGAGTCTGCATACCTGCAGGATGCGGGGATTATTCCACCGGCTGTACCTGTTGCGCGTTCAGGTGTTTTGAGGTTATCGGTTTTTGTGAGCATTACGAGAGCCTTGCGGAGATTTTCGTTGCTCATAAAAGTGTCTGAACAGTTGAATGCAAGTCCTGAAACTCCGTTTTCAGTTACTTCAAAGCTGATATCTGTGTCAGTGAGTGAAAAGCGAGAGTCATCTGAAAGATAAGCACAGCTGTAATCATTCTGCTTGAGTTTGGTTATTACGGAGCTTTCATCCTTGTTTATATTGAGGTAAACGGATGTGGGCTTTACGGCAACAGTACCCTTGTAACCCTCGTTTTTATACATTACAAGCGAGTGGTCTACAGTCCAGCGTCCGAGATAGAACGGACCGTTACAGAAGGTGTACTTGAGTTCGAGTCCGTACTTTGCTCCCGTAGCGTTGAAAAATTCTTCGTTACACGGCATACAAAGCGGCAACGTGAGGATTCTCAGAAAATCAGGGTTTGCTCTTTCAAGCGTGATGACGAGTGTACGGTCATCCTTTGCAACTACACCGAGAGTGGACTTGTCAGCTTCGCCTGAGTGTATTTTTTTCGCATTCTTTATGCAGTAGAGCTTTTCAGCGTCGGGGGAGTCAGTAATTTTGTCCACAGCTCTTTTAAGAGCAAACTCAAAGTCGTGTGCAGTGACCTGAGTTTTGAAGTTTTCCATATAGTTTTCATCTTCAAGCACGTCGCTGTATGTTTTGAGAAGCTGCCAGTTAGTATCGCTTCTGAGAGTGAATGTGTATGTGAGTCCGTCGGACGATACACTCCAGCTTTCGGCTACACCTTTTGTAATATTATGGTTACTGTCGAGTCTTACGAGACCCTCGTAGCAGTTATTTATGATAGTTTTTGCAGTTTCAGTTTCGGCAATCTGCGGATCAAGGCACAGCGGATCAGACGTGATAGGCATAATCAAGGCGATGTCATCATCGTCACCGCAAGCACAAAATGTGCAGACGAGCATAACTGCAATGAGTAAGATGCTCAGAATTCGTTTTATCATATTTGAAACCTCTTTACAATTTTGAAGTTCTGAAAATTTCCCAGAATAGACGTATTTATTATATCAAATACATTGAAAAAAAGCCATATTTTTTTTCAATTTAATATTGTTTATTTGCAACAAATTTGGTATAATATGCTGACTATTTATATTTTGGAAGTGATCCTTTGACAGATATACTTATTGTAGTTGTTACGGTTCTTGCAGTAATAATGATTGCATTACTCTTTTATGTACTTAAGACTGTGAAATCAGGCAGCGACAGCAAAAAAATCGAAGATCTTGAAAGGCAGGTTTCTGCACTTTCAATGTACCTTCAGCAGACGACGGGGAATAATGCGTCTGAGTTTGAACGTAACAGACGTGAGGTTAACGAAAGCCTTCGTATGATGACAGGAAAACTTGATGAGATGACACGTCAGAATTACGAAACGCTTATCAAGCTCAATAAAGATATGACAGACTCTCTTAACCTTATCCGTACAAGCAGTGCTGAGCTTAACGAAAAGCAGACACGTACTCTCGATGCGGCGATAGGCAGAATGCAGGAGAGTAACGAGAAAAAGCTTGATCAGATGAGAGAGACTGTAGACGAAAAGCTTACGGCAACTCTTTCAACGAGACTTGATTCTTCCTTCAAGACTGTTTCTGAACAGCTTGAAAATGTTTACAAGTCACTTGGTGAGATGAAAGAGCTTTCGACAGGTGTTACTACAAACGTAACAGCTCTCAACCGTGTGCTGACAAACGTCAAGGCAAGAGGCACATGGGCTGAAATTCAGCTTGAAGGAATTCTTGACCAGACGATACCGAATATGTACGTCAGAAACTATTCTTCAGTGCCGGGATCAAGGGATCTCGTTGAGTTTGCGGTAAAGATTCCGTCAAGCGATGATTCATCAAAGATTACGTATCTTCCTATCGACTCAAAGTTCCCGATGGAGGACTACAAGCGTGTATGTGAAGCGGCTGACAACGCTGATGCAGCGGCACTTGCGGCAGCACGAAAAGCTCTTTGCGACAGAGTGCTTTCTGAAGCAAAGATGATTAAAAAGTACATTAACGTTCCCGCAACGACACCGTTTGCCATTATGTATCTTGCAACTGAGGGACTTTACGCTGAAATCACATCTTCAAACTCGGATATCCTTGATAAGATTCAGCGTGAAAACATAATGGTTGCAGGACCGACGACGATAATCGCTCTGCTCAACACTCTTTCGATGGGCTTCAAGGCAGTTGCTATCAATGAAAAGGCAAACGAAGTCCGTCAGCTTCTCGCTGTCACAAAGGCACAGTACGATAAATTCGGAACAGTGCTTGAAAAGGCAAGAAAGAAGATTGATGAAGCAGGTAAGTCTCTCGACGAAGCTCAGGACAGAAACCGTATCATTCAGAAAAAGCTTAAAAATATTGAGGAAATCGATACAGCTGCCGCGGATGATTATCTCGGACTTGCAGACGGCGGCTTAAATCAGGTTTAATTTAATTAACATAAATTAAAAGGAGAAAGATGATGAAAAAAGCAACAAGAATCAGCAAAAAGATTCTGTCAGCACTTTTCGCAGTTGTGATGTTACTCTCGGTAGTGCCTCTCAATTCTGCAGCTGTTGACAGTCTCAAGGCAGATATCCTGCCTGAAAAAACCTTGAAAATCGGTGCGATTTCCGATATTCATTACTATCCTGAAGAGCTTACAGATAACTATGGTGAAGCTTTTATGGATTCACTCACAACTTCAATCGGCAGAGAGCCATATGAATCAGAAGGACTTCTGAATTCAGCATTGGCAGCATTTGAGGAACACGCAAAGACCAACGGAATGGAGTACGTTATTGTTTCAGGTGACCTCTCAGCTGACGGTGAATATGTGGCTCACGAAAAGTTTGCTGAGCGCATGGAGCAGTTTGAAGAAGAAACAGGTCTTAAGGTTCTCGTTACTTGCGGTAACCACGATATGAACAGAACTGATACTGCTACTACATATGAAAACGGATACGAAGAAAAAACAAGAGCAATCACTCCTGAAGAGTTCCTTGAGGTTTATGAAAACCTTGGATATGACCTTGCTTATCATCAGTATGTTCCTACAAAAGGCAAGGCAAATATGCTTTCATATTCTGTACGTGACGACGGTTTCAGAATCATTATGATGGACGTTACGAAGTACAGCTCTGACCTTACAGCGTCAGGCGAGGACGTTGGCGAAACATCAGGTGCATTTTCAGATGAATTCCTTCAGTGGACACTTGACGAAATTGCAGATGCAAAGGCTGACGGTGAAACAGTAATCGGTGTTATCCACCACAACCTCGTTCCTCATTTTGCAAATGAGTACAAGATTATGAGAGGCTTCAATGTCGACGGCTGGAATGAGATCACAGAGCAGCTTGCAGATGCAGGTATGAACTTCTCACTCACAGGTCACGTGCATATCAATGATATCGCAGAAATCGTAAGTGACAACGGTGAAAAACTCACAGAAATCAGTATGTCTTCTCTTACATCTTTCCCGAACTACATCCGTGAGCTTGAATTTACAACTGACGGTGCGGATAAGACAACTGTTGATGTACAGAGCTTCGATGTTGACTGTGTTCTCCCTGTAACAGTTAACGGTGTAACATACGAGCAGCCGTTCCGTAAGGAATCAATCAAGATCTCTTACTTTGATGAAAGTGGTTTCTCAGGCTTCGCAAGTGACTTCATCGGCGGTTACATTATGAAGTTTGCACCGATCTTTGAAGAAAAGGGTGTTCTTCCTGCACTTGCAGATATGGGGCTTGACCTTGAGGAGCTTCTCGGCGGACTTCTTGGTGAAGGAATCAAGCTCGGACCTGTTTCAATCCTGACAACAGACAATATTATGTCTTTCCTTGAGGACTTCCTTGGTCAGGTTCAGGAGCTTTATCTTACAGATCCGCAGGCAACTGCAGATTTCATCGATGCAACTCTTTCAAAGCTCTTTGATATTCAGATGTCTGAGCTTCCGAACACAGCTTTCTATGAAGAGTACGGTCTTGGTGACCCGACAAAGCCCGGCACATTCGCTGATGCGGTAATGAACACAATTCTTTACACATACGAGGGTACTCTTGATCATACAAGAGATGCATTCCTTCTCGACGCAATTGATAATCTTGAAAATAAACCTGAACTTGCAACAGAAATCTTCAATACTCTTTTTGAAATCCTTGCAGATGACCTTCTTATGAATCATCTTCTCAACGATGTTGAATTGAGAGTTGATACTATTTTCCCGTTTGGTAAGTTCGGATTCCTTCTCGGCAAAACTCTTGATATCGTGCTTGAGGTAGCTTTCCTTGGCGATACTACTATTCTTAATATTGCTGATGGTGTAATGGCACTTCTTGATACATTCGGTGTGCTTGAAGGCGGTTCAGTTACAGGTGTTATCGAGCATCTTATGGGCGAGTATATCACACCGTCTCTTCTTGACGGTATCGGTGATTCACTTGCAAGCATCGTATATAACTTTGTAGCTGACTACAACATTCCTGATGACTATTCAGCAACTATCGTTTATGACGGCAAGGTACCCGTCGAAGCTACAAGAGAAAACTACAGACTCCCCACAGCTCTTACAGTAACTCTCGGTGAAGATTACTCTGAGAGAAATATCAGCTGGTATACAAAGTCATCAGTCAAGGGTACAGACATCCAGATTGTTGAGTATTCAGATTCAGTTACATTCACTGCAGAGCTTCCTGAAAGCGTTGAAATCGAAGCAAACAGTGAGCGTGTAATCAGAAGCTATCCGGGTATCGACTTCGGTATCATCGGTATTATGCAGTACGAAATCCCGATGACAAGACATACAATCACAGTTTCAGGTCTTGAAGAAGGCAAAAAATATGCTTACCGTGTCGGTGATGCTTCAAGAAACTGGTGGAGCGATGCAGGTACATTTGTGATTGAAGACGGCTCTGATGCAACAACATTTATTCACGTAACAGACCCGCAGTCAATGTCAGCTCATCAGTATGAGACTTTTGCAGCTGTAATTGACAAGGCTTATGAGATTTATCCTGATGCAGGTTTTGCAATCAACACAGGTGACCTTGTCGACCACGGTGACAACTTCAATCAGTGGCAGTGGCTTCTCGACGAATCTTCTGACACACTTATGAATTCGGCTATGATGCCTGTTTCAGGTAACCACGAAGGTCACGGAGAATACGCTACTGTTACAAATTACGTTGTTCCGAACGCTCCCGAGCAGGATACAGAATCAGGTGTTTACTACTCATTTGATTACAACAATGTTCACGTTGCAGTTCTTAACACAAACGATCTTAATGATGATGACGCTTTGTCTGAAACACAGATTGAATGGCTCAAGGCTGATATGAATGCAAGTGATGCTGACTGGAAGTTCGTTGCTTTCCACAGAGCTATTTACTCAAACGGTTCACACTACGATGACAGCGACGTTATCGCAATGAGAGAGCAGTTCTCAGTTCTTATGCCTGAGCTTGACATTGATATGGTATTCCAGGGTCACGACCACGTGTACCTTCGTACGGATGCAATGATTGATAATAAGGTTGAAGATGTTGAAACCTCAACAACAACATTCAACGGCAAGGAATATACAGTCAAAGAAAATCCGCAGGGTTCAGTTTATGTAATCAGTGGCTGTTCAGGTGTTAAGGGTTACAAGCAGAAGGATCCTTCACTCACAGATAAGCTCTTCCCGAGAGCAGAAGCAATCTATGATTTCGACTATTCAATCTTCTCAGGTGTTCAGATTGTAGGTGACACTCTTTACTTTGATGCTTACGAAGTGAATCCCGAAACAGGTGAAACAGAAAACATTGATTCATTCGCAATTCATAAAGACCTTTCAGGCGCAGATGCACCGTCAGATGACGAAGGCTTCTTTGATTCAATCAAAACTGCTTTTGATAAGATCTTTGCAACAATTTCAGATTTCTTCAAAAAGATTTTTTCTTTCTGATTTCTCTTTAAATAAGAAAGCCTATCGCTTCGCGCGATAGGCTTTTACTTTTGTTATTGGTTTTCTGTTTTTGCCATAATGTCGAGCGCTTTACGTATTACTGCAAGCTGATCCTCACCGACATTTACTTTGATGGCAATGTGTGGTTTGCCTGCGGCTGAAACAGTTATTCTGCCGGGCATATATTTTGCGAGTAATGATATTTTCTCCATCTGCAGTGCTTCAATGAAAAGCTTGACGTTGTTGCCTGTTCTGCCGATTTCGTAAACGCCCTGACTCAGTGCTGTGTTTCTCAGAAGTGAAACGGTGATGAGACCCATTACACACTGCGGCGGCTCACCGAAACGGTCAATAAGCTCGTCAATTACATCGTCAGCATCATCCTGATTTTTGATGTCTGCGATTCGTCTGTACATCTTCAGTTTATGAGGAACGTTTTCAATGTAATCTGAAGGAATGTGTGCATCAATCGGAAGGTCTATAAGACATTCTTTTTCGGATACTGCAGGTGCTTCACCCTTCTCCTCGCTGACTGCCTGTTCAAGCATTTTTAAGTACATATCATAGCCGACAGCTTCCATATGTCCGTGCTGTTGCGCTCCGAGAATGTTACCTGCGCCGCGGATTTCGAGGTCTCGCATAGCGATGTGGAAGCCTGAACCGAACTCGGTATATTCACGGATTGCCGTGAGTCGCTTCGAAGCAATTTCGGTCAGCTCCTTACCACGACGGAAGGTGAGGTAGGCACTTGCACGTCTTGCAGAACGTCCGACACGGCCTCTTATCTGATGAAGCTGTGCAAGACCGAGTCTGTCTGCATCCTCGATGATAATTGTATTGACATTCGGAACGTCAACGCCTGTTTCGATGATCGTAGTGCAGACGAGAACGTCAATTTCTCCTTCGAGAAGTCTGCGCCAGATGTCGCTGAGCTGGTCTTCGGACATCTGTCCGTGAGCAACGGCAACATTATGGTCAGGAAGAAACTCCTTGAGCTTTGCGGCAGTTCGTTCAATAGTTTCCGTACGGTTGTGCAGGTAATAAACCTGACCGCCTCGTCTGAGTTCTGAATGAATCGCCTGAAGGATAACTTCGAAGTTATATTCCACAACGTAAGTCTGAACGGGATGCCTGTCGTGCGGAGCTTCTTCAAGGATTGACATATCCCTGATTCCTGACATCGCCATATTGAGTGTACGGGGAATAGGTGTTGCACTCAGGGTGAGCACGTCAATGTCAGGATAATTTTCCTTGAGCTTTTCTTTTTGTGCGACTCCGAAACGCTGCTCCTCGTCGACGATTATAAGACCGAGATTTTTGAATTCAATATCTTTCGAGATAAGACGGTGAGTGCCGACGATGATGTCAACGAAGCCTGATTTAAGCTGTTCTTTGATTTTTTTCTGCTGAGTTGCAGGGACGAAACGTGAAATCATCTGCGCTTCGATCGGGAATCCCTCAAAACGCTTACAGATAGTCTGATAATGCTGAAGTGCGAGAATAGTAGTCGGCACAAGGATTGCGCATTGTTTTGAGTCAGCAACACATTTGAATGCGGCACGGAGTGCGACTTCCGTTTTGCCGAAGCCGACGTCACCGCAGAGAAGTCTGTCCATAGGATACGGCTTTTCCATATCCTCTTTGATTTCGAAAATACATCTGAGCTGATCTTCTGTTTCGTCAAACTCGAATCTTCTTTCAAAATCATTCTGCATATCGATGTCAGGGGAAAAAGCGTGTCCCTTGATCTGAGTTCTTTTTGCATAAAGCTCGATAAGCTCTTTTGCGATGTCTTTTACGGCGCTGCGTACTCTTGAACGTGTTTTCTGCCATTCCTTGCCGCCAAGCTTGTTGAGCTTGACTGTGCCGTTTTCACTTCTTGCACCGATGTATTTTGAAACCTGGTCAAGCTGAGTTACGGGAACATAAAGCACGTCACCTTTGTCATAACGGATTTTGATATAATCCTTGATTTTACCGTCTGCCTCAAGGCTTGTGATTCCGTCAAAAAGACCGATACCGTGAGCAATATGTACGATGTAATCTCCCTTATGAAGATCCTCAAGGGAGTTGAACATATTTGCTTTTTTGACCTTCTTGCTTGATTTTCTGACAGGCAGAGAAGCTTTGCTGCCATAGGTTATGACGGTCAGCTTTGCATCAGGGTATTCAAAACCTGCTGAAAAACCACCGGGAAGAACAATGACCTTGCCCGGCACACATTCTTCGGGAGGAGTTGCGAGAAATGTTGCTGCAATTCCTTCGTTTTCAAGGTCAGATGCGAGCGCTTTCGCAGTCTTTTCTGTACCTGCGATGACAAAAACTGAATTTCCTTTTTTGCCGTAAACAGGACGTATATCGTCAATCAGCACTGAAAGCGAACCGCTCCACGGGCTGAACTGCTTTGCGTTGAATGTAACAAGACTTTTGACGGGTGTGTCGAACGAGCCTCGTGTCATATTGTCAAGGTAGATTGCTCCGAGGTCTTCATAAAGAGTGAGAAGCTCGGAAAACTCCATCATATATTTGTCAAGTCCGTTGCAGATTATGCCGTCTTCGAGGTATGCTTTGAGATCCTCGTGGAAAATTTTGAGACAGGCATTTGCTGATTCTTTGACAGAAAAGCTTTCTGTTACAAATACAAGGGGCTGTTCTATGTAGTCAAAAATCGTAGCAGGGTAGGGGTAGACGAGTGGGAGGTATCTGTCGATATTCGGCAGATTGATGCCGCCTTCGAGCTTTTCAAGGTCAAGTCTTATGCTTTCTTTTACCTTGTTTGTGCCCTTGCCCTTAGCATTTTTCATAAAGTCCTCAAGAAGCTCGATGAGCCTTACGGGACTGCAACAGATTTCATTTGTGGGAGTAATTGTTATTGAACGGGTTGAGTCGATTCTTCGCTGACTCTCGACCTCAAAGGTAGAAAGGCAGTCGATATTATCTCCCCAGAATTCTATTCTGTAGGGATTTTCACAGTCGGGTGAAAAAATGTCAATGATGCCGCCACGTACGGAAAACTGGCCTGAACCGTCAACCTGAGCGCTACGGGTATAGCCTGCATTGATGAGTATTTCTACAAGCTCATCCTGCTTGATTTCATCGTCAACATTGAGTGTGATTCTCTTTGCAATGAGTTCCTCAGGTGGGATTGTATACTGCAAAGCGGCTTCGACCGAGCAGACAACCGCACGGACCTTACCGTCAACAAGGTTGCCGAGAACACTCAGTCTTTTATGCTCATACTCACGTGATTTGACATTATCGGGTCGGAGTGTGATATCACCTGCAGGGTAAAGCTGTGCTTCGCATCCGAATGCGTTGAGATCTTTACAAAGCTTTGAAGCCTGAGCCTCATCGGGAGTGATAATAATCGCTCTGTGGGGTGCTAAATCCTCACAGGCGGCACTGATGACGTGAGCCTTATGTATAGCCGAAAGACCGACAACTCCTGCAGGGAGACGTCGGTTGTTAAGGTCATAGATAATTGACCGATATTCATTTAAGCCTTTAAGAGCTTTGGTAAAACAGGACATATAAGCTCCTTTAAAAAGTAATGTCTGCGTTGCGCAGAGCGTCGATAAGTTTGCTGATTTCGTGTTTGCTGAAACAATGTGCCGTCATTCCGATTTCATTTGCCGTTGTGACATTGGCAGGGGAGTCATCGATGAAAAAGCATTCCTCAGCGTTGAGAGAAAACTCTTTAAACAGCACATTGAAGATTTCTTTACCGGGTTTAATTAAATTATACCTGGCTGAAACGATAAATCCGTCGAAAAACTCAAAAGCAGGTACACTTTTTTTGAATTCGTCAAACCAGGAAGGACAGTTTGAAAGAAGATAGATTTTATATCCGTTTTCTTTGAGTGTTTTTACAATTGAATACATCTCTTCGATCGGTGGCATTTCGCCCTCGTGGTCAAGAATCATTCTGCTGACTTCATCGTGAAGCTCGGCAGGGATTTCACGGCACATAATTTCAATAGCTTCCTCAACCTCGAAATCACCTTTATCCATAAGCTTCCACGTTTCGGAAGCGAAGGTTTTTTCGTTGATAAGCTCGTGATATCCGGGTGCGAAATGAGTTGCAAGACTTCTTTTTGCATCAAAGTCAACGAGCACACCGCCCATATCAAAAACTATTGTTGTAATCGCCATATGACCACCTCCGTACAACACTTAATTATATAATAAAACAGATGAAAATGCAAATAAAAATCAATAAAGATAAAACTGGACAGTTTTGGTTCAAGGTGATATAATTTATATAACGATATTTTAACAGAATGGATCCGACTCTTTATTAGCACAAGGGACGGAGTTGTGTGTTAATTGGCGAGTTCCAAGAACTTGAAACAGTTAAACGAAACGTTTGTTTAAGAGAGTTTGCACAAAGTGGTATGTCAATCAGACAGGTAAGCAGATTGACGGGAATAGGTTTCGGTATTGTTAGAAAATTCTTCTAACACATAGAACCGTCCTCTGTGTACTTCTATTACAGGAACAGTGGGGTGATAGTTGATGATTCAGGTTGTACGTTTTTTGTTATTGATGCTGTTCGGGATAATAGCATTGACAAGCTCGGCTTTGGTTGTCAGGTTTTCAAAAATCAAAAACTCGTCTAAGTTTATCAAAGAAAAGAAGCTGAAAAGAAAGAAGATTGAGTCAGCTATTATAGCTTTTGGGGCGGTATTTTTTATCTGTTACACCGTTTACTATTCTGTTGATTTGATAAAACAAGACTATGTCGTAGCTGATCTGGAGTTTGTAAACAGTTACTCAAGGCAACAGTGGTTTGCTCCCAAAAAATATGTTTTTAAAGAGGAACATCTCAGTTCATACCCGGAAGATGGACTTAATTATGCATTGCAGGAAGGTGTTAAATACAGAGTTACTTATGCACCAAGAACATCGATGATAATTGATATTGAAGGTGTCGAGAAGACTGCCGGTCTAAAAGCGATTTACAAATCCGGGAATTTTAAAGATATTTTTATTTTAACTCTCTTGGTTATTATTGTTATTGCCTTACGGATTTTCAGAATTAAAATGCTCGGATATAAACCTGAGCGAAAATGGAAAAAGAGGTAGCAAAACATAGTTAGCACAGGGGATGGAGTTGTGTATTCATCTAACCATCAAAATCTCATGGGGTAACCACTCCCCGTGGGTGAACTCAAAACAACTTTTTTAACAGGTAGGAGGTATTGTTATGAAAAAAGCCGTCATAGCATTGTCTGTTGCGCTTGCTGTATTGATTATCGGACTTATTGGTGGGTATTTAAAACTGCACAATACCGTAAAAACGCAAGTCTCAAACACGGATAAAATATCTTTCTTAGGAAATTCGTACACAAGATATGAAGAGCAATCAGATTTTAGTCCTTTCGGTGAGCAAAATCGTGCATGGAGTAATATTGATAAAAAAGTTAAATTCAAAAGCTTGCTCGGATTGTCGTATTGTAAAACAGATGAAAATAAAAACTTTATATACAATGAGTCAATGTACGGCGAAGAAATTTTTATACGAGAGGGATATACCGTACCCAAATATCCAGAACCTGATAATATTGATGCAATTGAAGTCAGGTTTTTTAAGAATGATTTATGGTTCAAAATATATAACCGCGAAGATATTAACAGCCTTGTTTCGTATTCTAATGAAATTAAAGATGAATATGAATTGGAAGTGAGTGATAAAGGATCAGAAGGCCTATGGATCTATGGGGTATCACATAAAGATGGCGGTGTTTTTACAATATCTTATTCTTATCTTCGAAACGATGATGGCGAGATTTTCTTCGTTACTATGGATGGTAATAAGTTCCCCGTATCAGATGAAATAGAAAGCCTTCTGAATGGTTATATTTCTGAAAATTCCTAGCACAGGGGACGGAGTTGTGTGTTCATCTAACCAGGATAGCACAGGGGACGGTTCTCTGT
The DNA here is from genome assembly GCA_036309125.1 of Acutalibacteraceae bacterium. GTDB lineage: Bacteria > Bacillota > Clostridia > Oscillospirales > Acutalibacteraceae > CAG-488. The sequence goes on from JAXJUJ010000237.1 coordinate 20,440, forward strand.
GTTTGACACAGAAGCGTACCCTGTCTGAAAAAATTATTAGAATAAAGGTGAAAAGATGTTTACACTTATAGATTTACCATTCGGATTATTTGCGGTATTAACAGTATTACTCATTCCACTGAGCTTGTACGAATATAGTGTTCTGAAAAAACGTCAACCCGGAAATCCGATGAATAAGATAATAGCCTCAGCTCCGGTGATTTTTATAACATTGTTTTTCAGGAAATATGCAATTGAGGTAAGCGCGAGCGATTTGTTAATACAAGTTGCAAATATTGTGCTTATAATGGTTATGGTTTCTTATGCAATTGTTATACCGATAGGTGTGAGTAGGGCGTATAAGTGTGGTTATGGTGATACCGAAACTTTTAAAAAACTTAAACCACTTTTCAGATTGCTACCGTTCTGCATTTTGTTTTTGATAGTTATCATAATTGTAGCAAAATTGGATTTATAGAGTAGAGGTGCACAGGGGACAGCGCACAGGGGACGGTCTCACGTCCCGAAATAGTGTGAGATTTGACTTAGTAATATGGGAGGATAGAAAATATGAAATATGTTTTGTTTGACAGAAGAATCATTTCAATGCTTTTGATTGTATCGGTTTTATTAGTTTCATTTCAATCCTGCGCGCTGAACCAATCGACTGATTCAGATGATATGCAACAAACAACATCAGAAACTGCCGGCAATATAGAAAGTAGTGAGACAAGTAGTCTTGTTGATTTGGAAAATGATGATGAAATCACACCCGATTCAGGTGATGAAAATGTTCAATCATTCAACCAAGTCTATAAAGATGTTTCTCCGAATTTTACATTTGAAGATTGGAACGCAAAAAATTCGTCGGTAAGCGATTTTGATAAATTTGACTTTTATATGCAGGATTATTATTATTACGATGGTTATGAAGATGAAGTCGATTTTGTTGTGAAAACCGGCAAAACAGAGGATTTTGAATATCGTGTGCTTGAAAATCAGAAAATAGTAATTGACAAGTATATAGGAAAAGAAAAGCGTGTTTATGTACCTTCACAAATTGAAGGTAAAGATGTAATAGGAATAGGTGCTTTTTCATTTACAGACAATAAAACCGTACGGTATATTCATTTACCGGATACGGTTGTTCACATTTCTTGGTTTGCTTTTAACAGATGTTCAAAGCTGAAAGAAGTTGTTCTTCCTGACGGCTTGATAAACATTGGATCTTCTGCTTTTGCAAGGTGTACCTCATTGGAAAAGATAAATATACCTGACAGTGTAATCGCTATCGGAAGTATGACATTTTACTATTGCAAGTCACTCACTGAACTTGATGTTTCAAATGTTACGTCAATCGGCAATGCAGCATTCGCTGAATGCTGGTCTTTGAAAAAGGTAAAATTATCTGATAAGTTGGAAACAATAGAAAGCAGCTTGTTTGAATATTGTGAAACCTTATCTGATGTTAATGTGCCTAAAAACCTTAAATACGTTTATGACGATGCCTTTGATTATACGAAGGTTGATGTCAATAAGTTTTATGCTGTTGCCGAAAAGCTTGAATAAGATAAGACAAGAGGACGGTCTTCTGTGTTCGGCAAAAAGACAGGGGACAGTTCTGTGTCTTCGCGATGAAATCTAAAATTATAATCCCATGGGGTAACCACTCCCCATGGGTGAATCAAAATCAAATATCTTTCAAAGCATAAGTAGGGGAGGCGTTTCGCCTCCCGCTAAATTTTGTACGAAATTGGCGTGCAGATGCTATCTGCCCCTACAATCTCGCCCGGATTATGTTTGTAGGGCACGACAATAGCAACGCTATGCGTTGCAGTGATATATCTGTTGCGCAGAAGTGATATATGCCTTACGGCATGTGATATTTTGCTGTCGCAAAGTGAAATATTTGCTTTTGCAAATGTTTATAGGTTAATTATAGACGTGCCGTGAATTTTGCTGAAACTAACGGTGTGTCGCAAAGCGTCACACCCTACAAAAGACATTTAAAA
>JAXJUJ010000238.1:0-34018 GCA_036309125.1 Acutalibacteraceae bacterium
ATTCTGAACCGTCCCAGTTTGTGTCACCGATGATTTCGTGGCCCCAGAATGTTTCAGGATAAAGCTCACCCGGGAAGAGTGCAAATCCAACCTCGTTACCAAACTCAATATAGCCGATTTCTGAAATGATGCCTACACCGTCTTCTGTGTAGTAAACCTGATTGTTAACGAGGTTTACTTCGCAAGCGAGAGCAAGAATGCTGTTTTCGGGAGCGACGAGGATTTCTTTGTGATGAGCGTTGATAACAGGCTGAAGCTCTGTTTCGTATTCAGCAGAGATAATGAATTCGCCAAATGTTTCACCAAGGAATTTTGCGCTTGAACCTTTTTCTTCCCATTCATCCATTTCGCTTGTGTCCACATCGATATTGTCACGGGTAAGCTGACCGCAGGCACCCTGGATCATAACGAAGTTTGCACCTGTCTGAGCTTTTAAGTACTGATCGATGTAATAAATGTAGTCTGAAGCTACAAGTCCGTTATTCGCGCTGAAAGATGTGGGATGACATGTGATATCTGTGATGTAAGTATCCTCACTGCCGCTGTCAGGAACGAAGTAAAGACTTGCAAATTCAGGGATATCTTCCTTTGAAACGAGGTGTCTTTTGTCTTTGATATATTCACCGGCATCGATCGTATCGTAGTAGAGTGAACCGCTTTCCATATCATCAAAAGCTTCTGTGACAGCAATGATTGACTGCTCAACAAAATATTGCTTGAAGTAAGCGGGAGCTTCCATAAAGGGGAGGTCGCCTTAAATGCCGAAGAGATTCTGAAAACCGCTTGCGAAAAGCTTGTAGAAGAATTCTGTGCTTACACCCTGAGTGTCGAGCGCAGAGTGTGCATGGGTTGACATTATATTGATGCTTGAAACAGCGATGTTATTTGTTTTGCAGTAATCAAGGACACCTGCACGGATTGCACGGACGTCAGTTGATGTAACACCGAGACAGTCGATTGAAGCGAGTACGACTGCTCCGTCACCGCTGTTGTCATCGAGGACTGCAGCACGGATTCTCATATCATCGTAAATGCCTTCAGCCTTTTTGTTCATAAGGTCACGGCCGAGATAATATTTACCGCTTTCAAAGTCATCGGGAATAAGGCTTCTGCTTGCATAGCCGAGAGACCAGCAGTTACCTGCATCAGCAGTGTGCTTGTACTCGCTGCGACCTGCAAGGAATGTATCAGACGAATGCTCTGAGATATCTTTCCAGCCTGCAGGGTCAGGATAAATCGCGCAGATTGTTTTCACAAGCACTTCGACGATAACGTTGAGTGCATTGTAAAGCACCTTGAGAAGATTATTGAGAAAAGCTTCTCCAGAGTCGAGCTTCTGCAGACCTGCGAAAAGACCGCCGATTGTCTGAACACCTGCAATAGCAGAGTCAGTAATTTCACCTGCGATGATTTCTGTTGAAGGGATGTTGTTTGTTGCCGGTTCTTTTTCGTCAGCATTGACACCGATGCAACCTATTGAGAAAACAAGTGCAATACTGAGTAAAACAGAAATGATTTTCTTAAAAGATTTTTTCATAATAATACCTCCTGATGCTTTGATTATACAGTAAAAAATTTTTAAAGACAATACATTTTTTTCTGAAATCGATGAAAAATATACAAAACTATGGTATTATAGTCAGAAAGATAATCCGAAAGGAAGATTTTATGAAAGAAGTGCACCTTATATGCAACGCTCACCTTGATCCCATATGGCAGTGGGAGTGGGAAGAGGGGGCTGCGTCAGCGCTTTCGACTTTCAGAGCTGCTGCAGACCTTGCTGATGAGTTTGATTATATTTTCTGCCATAATGAAGTAACTCTCTACAAATACATAGAGGAATATTCTCCGACTCTTTTCAAAAGGATTCAGGATCTTATCAAAAAGGGTAAGTGGCACATTATGGGTGGCTGGTATCTTCAGCCTGACGTTAATATGCCGAATGGCGAAAGTATCGTTCGTCAGATTCAGCACGGAAAGAGATATTTTGAGGAAAAGTTCGGCGTTTTCCCGAAAACTGCGATAGGGCTTGATGCCTTCGGACATTCTGTAGGACTTGTTCAGATAATCAGAAAATGCGGTCAGGAAAATTACATCTATTGCCGTGAAGGCTGCGATGAGCTTCCTTTCGGTCAGTTTATGTGGGAAGGTCTTGACGGTAGCGAGATTAAAACTGCTCACTCCCGTGGATACAATACCGGTCTCGGAAAAGCTATGGATAAAATCAAAAGAATTATGTCAGAGGACGAAAATGACGTCACTCTGATACTCTGGGGTGTAGGTAATCACGGAGGTGGTCCGTCCAGAAAGGATCTTCGTGATATAAAAGCTTTTATTGAAGAGTCGGATATCCCTGTTATGCACTCTGACCCTGATACGTTCTTTGAAAAAATAAACCCTGCACAAAGACACGATAAATCTCTTCGCATCAGTATGCCCGGATGCTACACTACGATGTCGGGAGTTAAATCACGTCATGCGATTTTTGAATCAATGCTTGCCATTACGGAGAAGATGTGCTCTGTTGCTGCAGCAAGGGGATTGATCGAATATCCTGAAAAGGAGCTTGACGATGCAGTCGAAGATCTGCTCAACAGTCAGTTTCACGATGTTCTTCCCGGTACATCAATCAAGGCAGGTGAGGAAAACGGAATCAGACTGCTTGAGCACGGTATGCTGACGCTCAACAGACTTCGTGCAAGAGCGTATTTTGCTCTTTCATCGGCTCAGCACAAGGCAGCAGAGGGCGAATATCCTATCCTCGTTTTCAATCCTCATCCATATGAATGGGAAACTGAATTCGAATGTGAGCTTACTCTTGCAGATCAGAACTGGTCAAGGGAAAAGGTTTCCTGCTTCCGTGTCTATGATGAAAACGGTGATGAAGTACCTGTTCAGTTTATTAAAGAAGAGAGCAATCTCAATCTTGACTGGAGAAAACGTTTTGTTATCCGCAGTAAGCTTAAACCGCTTGCAGTTTCAAGATTTTCACTCTATGCAGATTTTAAACCTGTTGAGCCGAAGCCCGAGCTTCCCGCAAACAGCGATATAATTTTTGACTTTGGTAACAAGCACGTTGAAATTGACGGCTCTACAGGCTGTCTTAGTTCTTACAGGCTTAACGGTAAGGAATACATAAAAGGTGGAGCGTTCTGTCCCGTTATGTATGATGATAATGCTGACCCGTGGGGAATGGATGACTCTCAGCTTGAAGCAATGGGCAGGGATCCTCAGCCTTTTGAGCTTATGAAAAATCCCGACGGTGTTTTCGAGGGTATGAAACCCATTCAGGTTATCGAAGACGGTGAGATTTACCTTGGCGTAGAGTGCTTCTTTGTTAAAAATAACACTCGTGTCCGTGTGGAATATGATATTTATAAGACTAACCCGTACATCGACGTAAAGGTTGATGTTTTTGCAGGGGATATCAATAAAATGATTAAGCTGTCACTTCCGGTTGCTGTTGAAGGGGAATACATCGGACAGACCTGCTTTGGCACAGAGCCTTTGTTTATGGATGGCAGAGAATGTGTTTCTCAGCGTTTTTCAGCTGTGAAAAACGGCAAGGATTGTCTTGCTCTTATAAATGATGCTGTATATGGTTCATCATTTAAGGATAACGAGCTTTCAGTTTCGCTTATCCGTACAGCGACTTACTGTGCCCATCCTATTGAGGACAGAGAGCTTATTCCCACAGACCGTTTTGTCAAAAAGATTGATATGTCAGAGCGCAATTTCCGTTTCCGTCTGACTGCAGCTCAGGAGGGTGAGCTTGAAAGACTTGCGACAGAATTTTGTCAGAAGCCGTATGCGTGTAACGTTTTCCCGATAGAAAGGGATGAGGAAATGGCTGACTTTGACATTGATATCAGTGATATAAATATTGTTTTGATTACAATGAAAAAGCGCTACGGAAAGGAAAGCTTTATTCTCCGACTGTTAAATAACTCTCCTGATTCAAAATCTGCGGTGATTACATTGAACGGTGCACAGATTAATCTCGATTTTGGCAGATATGAAGCAAAAACCGTAGAGTATGACGGTGAAAAAATAGTTGAACACTTCGAATTGCTGATATGATTGTCAGTAAAATTGATGAAGCAAAATGACACAAACCAACCCTTTGGATTCTTTTCCTGAGGGTTGGTTTTTAATTTATAACTGAATTGAATTGTTGCAAAAATGTTGTGAAAACAGTATGTTAATTCTATATTTATGACATTGACATATTAATGTACAAGTGATAGAATTTTTCTGTTATACAAAAACGCTTAATTATCAAAGGAGAAATATAAACATGACGGTTTTTTCGCTTAATCTCTTGTTCCTTTTTGCGGCTGCTATGGTGATTTCATCGATCGGTTTTAAAAACTACGTCTGGTTTATTTCAATCGGTTACGGTCTTTCGATCGCAGGTGAAGGCGCACTGATGATGTATCTTTATCATAAGCATCTCGATATCGGCACAATCATATGCTGTGTGCTGTTTGTGGTTTACGGTCTCAGACTTGGCGGTTATCTTGCTTTCCGTGAGCTTAAGAGCTCATCTTATAAAAAGAATATGAAGGGCGAAATCAAGGACGGCAAGACAGTTCCGTTCGGTGTGAAAATTGCAATCTGGGTAACCTGTGCGCTTCTTTATGTAACTCAGGTTTCAGCGGTGTTCTATCGTATTGATAATATGTTTGTATCAAATGTATGGACTTATATAGGTGCAGGAATTATGCTGCTTGGTCTTGTTATGGAATCGGTAGCAGATATTCAGAAAAACAAAGCGAAGAAAGTCAATCCTAAACGTTTTGTTGACACGGGACTTTATAGATTTGTACGTTGCCCGAACTACCTCGGTGAGATGATATTCTGGACAGGTGTTCTTGTTTCCGGTATCGGTGGTGTCGAGGGCTGGCAGTGGTCGATTGTTGCGGTTGGTTATATCGGAATCATTTTCGTTATGTTCAGCGGTGCAAGACGTCTTGAAATCCGCCAGAATAAAAATTACGGCAATGATCCCGAATATCAGAAGTATGTTAAAACAGTGCCTATTATGGTACCGTTTATTCCGCTTTACAGCGTTGAAAAATATAAGTGGTTGGTAGCGTAAACAGAGGTCAGATAACGGAGGTAAATAATGGCAAATAAAAAATATCCATATAACAAAGTAGCAGAACCTAAAGATTTAAAAGAGCTTATATCTTATTGTGCAAAAGAGTACGGTGACAATACCGCATTCTGGTACAGGGTTAAAAACACAGAAATCAAAAAGTCTTTCAGACAGGTCGAAGCTGATATAAAGGCTTTGGGTACATATTTTATTAACGCAGGCTATGAAAACAAGCATATCGCTCTGATGGGCGAAAACTGCTACGAGTGGATCATCTCTTACTTCGCTGTTGTAAACAGCGGTAATGTTATCGTCCCGATAGATAAGGAAAATGCTGCTGAAGCTGTACAGTTTCAGCTGACACACAGTGACACGGATCTGTTTCTTTATTCTTCAGTGTATTCAGATATCGCTGAATACTGTGATAAAGAAAGCATCTGCTTTAAAAATTACGATGAACTCATCGCTGAAGGCAACGATCTTATTGCAAAAGGTGATGACCGTTTCGATAATGTGAAGATTGATGCCGAGCGTATGTGTGCGATAGTTTTCACTTCGGGCACAACATCAGATCCGAAGGGTGTAATGCTCAGCCATAAGGGTCTCGTTACTGATGCAGTAATCAGCCTTAAAAATCTTTCAATCCCGGAGGGCACAGTTTCTCTTCTTCCTCTGTATCATACTTTCGGTTTTATGGCATGTGTTCTTTGCCAGATGCTCAGAGGCTTCAGGGTTTATATCAACACAAGCCTTAAACGCGCATTTGATGATATCAAGTATGCAAAGCCAAAGCACATTTCTGTTGTGCCGATGCTTCTTGTGGTTATTTATAATAAAATCTGGAGCAATGTCCGTAGCTCAGGAAAAGAAAAGCTTTTCAGAACAATGATTAAAGTCAGTAATTTCCTGCTTAAGTTCGGTATTGATATCCGTCGCAAAGTCTTTAAGCAGGTGTTTGATGCATTCGGCGGAAATCTCGAAATGCTTATCACGGGCGGTTCGTCAATCGATGAAAAGTACATCAAAGGCTTCAGAGATATCGGCATCACAGTTACTAACGGTTACGGAATCACTGAATGCTCACCGATTGTTGCTACAATGAGAACGAAGCATTATGCACCTAAAAGTGTTGGTGCAATTCAGCCTGAGCTTGAAGCAAGGGTTGTTGACGGTGAGATTCAGATCAAAGGGCCGACAGTTTTCCTTGGTTACTATAAAAATGAAGAAGCAACAAAAGATGCTTTCGACGGTGATTGGTTCAAAACAGGTGACCTCGGAAGCATTGATGAGGACGGACTTCTTTATATTGACGGAAGAAAGAAAAATCTTATCATCCTTTCAAACGGTAAAAATGTAGTGCCCGAGGAAATTGAAAGTTATATCGAAAATAATATCCCTGAAGTCAAAGAAGTTATGGTATACGGCGAGGATGACAATATAGTTGCTGAAATTTTTGCTGATGCCGAGGTTGAAAACGCTCAGAAAATCATCGACGGTAAGGTGAACGATATTAATCAGAAATTACCGCTTTACAAAAGAATTTCAAGGGTTAAATTTACGGATACAGAATTCCCGAAGACAACAACCAAAAAAATCAAAAGAACACATATCGCAAAATAAAAAACAAGCAGTATTGAGAGTCCTCAATACTGCTTAATTTTTTGTATATTATCTTTTCTGCATAGTGATAATCTTTTTGTAGAAATCAACTGCACCCTGAAGTGTGTTGCACTCGATGTTTTCATCAAGACCGTGCATTCCCTTCATCTGCTCAGGACCGTAGATAACGGGAGCGAAGCGTACACAGCTGTCACAGATATTTGAGTAAAATCTTGCGTCGGTTGCACCTGTAACGACATACGGACTGCAGCCTACACCGGGGAAGCACTCGTTGATTGCTGATTCAACCATCTTGAAGGCTTCGCCGTTGATGTCAACGCTGGGCGAGGGATAGCCTTTGTAAATAACTTCTGTTTCGATGTTATATTTCTTTGCAAGGTTTGTGATAACCTCAAGACTTTCGTCTGTACCCTGATGGGGAATGTAACGCATATTTGCACAGATTGAAGCCTCCTGCGGGATAACGTTGTAGCCGTTTGAACCTTCAGACATTGTGAATGCGATTGTTGTTGAAAGCATAGCGCCTGCCTGAGCACTGATCATCGGAAGAAGCTTTTTCATAAGAGGCTTGAAAAGCCAGAGGTTTCCGAAAATAAGTCTTAAGCCGAAGCCTGCATAGGGTGCAAGCTGTGAAAACATCGCTTCAACTTCGGGCATAAACTCAACGTTGAACGGGTTTTTCTTGTCAACCTGAGCAACAAACTTGGAAAGACGTGCAATCGGAGTGTTTTTCGGGGGAGCACTTGCGTGACCGCCTGTTGAACGTGCGATGAACTTAACGTCACCGTAACCTTTTTCGAAAACACCGACCATTGCGAAGTTACCTTTGATGCCTGCCATCGGATCCTGAATGATTCCGCCGCCTTCGTCGCAGACGAGGAAGAGCTTTACGCCCTGCTTGTCGAGGTAATCAACAATCTTAGGAGCACCGTCGCCACCGATTTCTTCAGTACAGCTGCTTGCGATATAAACATCGCAGTCAGGAGTGTATCCTTCTTTGAGAAGCTCTTCAGCAGCCTGAAGGAAGGCCATAACAGTACATTTTGTGTCAGATGTGCCACGGCCCCATACCTTGCCCTCTGCGACTTCTCCGCTGAAGGGAGGGTATTTCCAGTCGCCCGTCGCTTCAACAACATCCTGGTGGCTCATAATGAGAATCGGCTTTTCACTTGATTTGCCCTTCCACTTGAAAAGAAGGTTGCCGTCGATCTCAGTTTTTTCGAGCTTTTCATGAACTGTGGGGAAAAGCTTTTCAAGTACCTTATGGAAGCCAAGAAATTTCTCCGTGTTGACTTCACCGCGCTTGGAGATTGTTTCGTACTGAACCATTTCAGAAAGTTTTTTGACGTATTCGTCAGTACGCTTCGGGTCAGGGTTCGGCACATAATCAGCCTTTTTTGTCTTCATAAGCGCTGTTCTGAGGATTGCAACGAGAAGCAGAAGAACAAGAACTGCTACGATTGCAAGAACAGCATAAAGAACGTATTTCATAATATCGCCTCTTTGCAAATAATGTAAAACTGATTATAACAGAAAGCTCAGATTTTTTCAATCGGATAAGCTATATTTGTTAACATAAATTTCACTTGTATGATTATCAGTGTTGTGCTATAATATATACGGAAATTTTTCGTTCGGAGGATAAATTTATGGATTTAGGAAAATTCGCAGCTTCTGCTGTCAAAAAGTTTGCTGTAAAAAAAGGCAATAAGCTTAAGAAAAAAGGTCCGGCACCCGAGCTTGAAAAGGTAATGCCGACCAGAATTAAAAACAATAAAGATGCGAAATATGACGTAGGCTTTGCAATGCGTGAAATTATGCCTGACGATTTCGGCAAGAAAAAGTATTACATAGCAGGTCACAAAATGGCTCAGGATATGACAGGTATTCACGATAACCTTACTGCAAGTGCTATGTGGCTCGGTGTAGGCGAAGAGGGTGGTATCATTATGGTTACTGCCGATATCATCGGCCTTACAAATACCGAGGTTGCTCTTATCCGTGCAAGTCTTGCTGACTTCTGCGAAAAGGCAAAGTGCAAGGCTATCAATATCTGCTGTACTCATCAGCACGCAGGCTTCGATACTGTCGGCTACTGGGGCAGACTTCCTTTCACGGGTAAGGTTGACACTTATATGAACAAGATCTTCGCTACAATCAAAGAGATTTGTATCGAGGCTTATGAAAACAGAAAGACGGGCGACCTCTACCTCGGAACAACTCATGTTCCCGAAGCTCAGAGCGACAAACGCCCGCCGTTCGTTCTTCACGATACGCTTACAAGATTCCGCTTCGTACCCGATGACGGCTCAAAGGAGACATGGCTTCTTAACTTCGCAGCTCATCCCAATACTCTTGGTGGCGGAAATACACTCTGCAGTGCAGATTATCCTCATTTCCTTCGCGAAGCAATCTATGCTGAAAAGGATGTAAACATTCTCTTCGGTATTGGTGCAATCGGTGCAGTTGATCCCGGCTTGTTCGACGATGAAGAAGACAGATGGATCCGTACAGAAAAGCAGGGTAAGGCTCTTGCGGCAGGAGCGCTCAGAATCGATAACGATGAAAAGCTTCCTGCAGAAATCACTGTGCTTCAGCAGCCGTTCTATTATCACGCAGACAACGGTGTTCTTGCTTTCCTTGCTATGCTCAAGGTTATGAGCTCAAAGATGGTTGCAAGTGAAGAGGCTGAGCTTGGAATGGCTCTTGTTTCAGAGATGACATATATGAAAATCGGCACACAGCAGGTTCTTCTCATTCCGGGCGAAGCATTCCCTGAAATCGCTTACGGTGGTGCTGCTTCTGCAGAGGAATCTCCGACAGGCAGAGGTCCCGAAATTAATTCCCCGTCATTTATTGAGGTTGCAGGTGATGAAAATCTCCTTGTGTTCGGTGTAAGTAATGACTTCACAGGATATGTTGTTCCGCCGAATGACTTCATCCTTCACAAGACAGAACCTTATCTGAGCACAGGTAAGGATAAGTTTGACCGTGGACATTACCACGAAACAAATTCACTCGGCTATTCAGCTGCAAAAACTCTTTCAAATGCTTTTGCTGATATAATGAGCAGAGTAAAATAAAAAATTTCAGTACGGCTTCTGCCGTACTGTTTTTAAGAGGTTTCCTATGAAGTATAAGTATGAATTACATTGTCATACAGGGGATGTGAGCCGTTGTGCGGCCTGTCCTGCGGAAAAAGAAGTTGAGATTTATAAGTCAAAGGGTTATGACGGTATTGTTATTACTGATCATTATTCACCGCAGACTTTTCTCGACCGACATCTTTTTGCTCCTCAGAAAGAAACTGATTTTTACCTAAGCGGTTACGAAAAGGCACTTGCAGCGGCAGACGATGATTTCACTGTTTTACTCGGAATGGAAATCCGTTTTTACGGAAACGGAAACGATTATCTGGTTTATGGTGTCACACCGGAATTCATAAGATCTCACGGAAATCTTATGACCTATTATCCGCGACGTTTTTACGATCTTTGCAAGAAAAATAATATGATTTTTCTTCAGGCTCATCCTTTCAGACCGTATATTTTCAGAACAAATCCTAAGTATCTTGACGGTTGTGAGATTTATAACGGAAAAGCGGGCAACTCAGATATAAACGAAAAAGCCGCAGAATGGGCAGAGAAAAATAATATGAAAATCCGTGTTGGCGGCACAGATTTTCACAGAGAATCCCACCTGGAAAATTTAAGCGGGATTATCACAAACGAAAAAATAAAAACAAATGATGATTTACTGAGAATTCTCAGAAGCGGTGAATTTGAAATTATAAAGTAAGTGTAAAGGAGGTAGGAAGATGAAACTTGAAGAAAAAAATGTAACTGAAGAAGTCGTTGTCGAAAAGGATCAGACTACCTCTGAAGAAGCTAAGGCAAAATCGAAAGCTGAGAAGAAAGAAAAGAAAGCTCAGAAAAAAGCAGATAAAAAAGCAAAAAAGAAAATCCGTGCAAAAAAAAGGAGAAAAATATTTGCTGTTGTTCTTGCTGTTTTTCTTTTTATGATGTCTTTGCAGACGGGCTCTGTTTCTATGAAAGAGGAAGCACGTATTGCGATGGAAGGTGAATTCAGGTGTGACTGGTTCGGTGAATCACTTATCTATCCTTATACTTACTCGGACTCGTATTTTGAAAGAGATGCTTATGAATATAATCATGAGCTGGCTTTGTATGCCTTGGGTGTTTCAATGGCGTCTTTCAATTCGTTTGACACCTCAAATCAGGATGAACATATCCGCAAGATGCTCAATGAATGTGGTTATGACGTTGAAACCTTTGCTTACGAAACTGCAGGCTATGATGAGATTGCACTTGCTGTCGGCAGAAAAGATATTAAAGTTAACGGCGAAAAAACGACGCTGTTAATAGCTGCTGTAAGAAGCGGTAACTATGGTATGGAGTGGGGCGGTAACGTTCGTATCGGTACGGGCGTTAACCACGAAGGCTTTGAAATTTCCAAAGACAAAATTATGCACTACTTCAACGAATACTTTGAAAATTTTAAACCGTACGGTGAGGTTAAGCTCCTTGTAGCAGGATACAGCCGAGGCTCATCAATAGGCAATCTTTTTTCAGCAGAGCTTGTTGACGGAAGCTATGTTGAAACCCTTGGCGGTGTTGAAGACAATATTTCAAAGGCTGCGCTCAAAAACGAAAATATATATTCTTATTTTTATGAAATCCCTCAGTGTACAAGTGATCCTGCGGCAGGGGATGAACTTTACCATAACATATTTAATATAGTCAATCCCAATGATTATTTTTCAATGTTTGTTATGGACATTTATGATTTTACCTGTTACGGAAGGAAATTTTATCTTCCGTCAGTTTCACGCTGTGAAAATTATGATGAATTTTACGAAGCAGCGTGTACGGAGTTTGAATCTTTTATGTCACGTATGGGAAAGGAACCGAATAAGTGCTTCTATTCTGAGGAGGATTCGGTTTCATGCGAAGCGATATACAATTACCTTTTCCATGCACTCGCAACGGACGTTATGATAAGCAGGGAATACTATGCTGAAAATCTTGAGAAACCGATGGTTTATTTCTCAGGTCAGTATATGGGCAAAAATAAGAGCATAGGCGAACTTTTCGGTTCGTTTGGCGTAATGGCAGTCGCTTCTGTCGGAAGTATTGCTCCCTCGAATGCTGCTGTGATAGATTCCGACGGTTTTGTGGCTTATCTCGCAGATGAGCTTAAGGCGAGTGGCACGTGTGAAGAGTTAACGGATGAAGAAGCAGAGAGACTTTTTGAAATTCTCAATAAGCTCGTTACGTATCTTTATGATAACTTCAGTGATGTAACAGCAGTTTTTTCACAGTTCAATACATCTCTTAATGTTCACCAGCCTTATGTGCAGATGACATGGATGCGCCTTCTTGATGAGGAGCAGATGCTTGAGCTTAACAGTGATATTGATGCACCTTTGCGCCTTAACTGCTACTATGTTATTCTCAATGAATCAAACAAAGGTAAAATCGACGCTGAACACACAACTCCCGGCGGAAAAGTGGAATGGTCAAGTGCCGATGAAAGTATAGCAACCATTGACGATGACGGTATTATAGTTGCCGAGTCGAAGGGCGAAACAAGCTTTAAGGCTGTGCTTTACGATGCAGAAGGAAATGTAGTTACAACTTCTCATATTCCTGTCACAATACGATGATTTTTAAACCGCAGGTTTTCCTGCGGTTTTTTATACCTTCTTTTTTCGTGAAACGGTATTTCTGATCCAGGAAAGCTCTTCGTTTTCAATTGAGCTGAAAAATTTAAGGAAAAACAGATAAATCAGAATACAGAAAACTGTTGTTGAAACGGCGTATATTTTTACTGACACACCGGATGAAATGCCTTCGAAAAAGATGTTTTTTATCATTCCTGAGCATACGACACAGAGAAGAGGAATAACAATACTTCTGAAAAGGTCGATTTTCACCTCGCTTACTATCGTTAGCCGTCTGAAGCTTAAGGCAAAGTTGATTATTTCGCTTATAAATACAACGAAAACATAACCCTTTACGGATAAAACGGGTACCAGCAGATAGACTAAAATCACGCAGATACAGGAGTCGATTATATTGTATCGCATATAGCTGACTTGCTGATCGAGTCCCTTGAGAATGCCGTCTATAGTCATATCCATATACATCACGGGGATGAGTACTGAGAGCAGACGTGTGTAGAAAGCAACACCGTCTTCAGAGTATACAGCCGATGAGATTTCATAAGCGTTGAAGTAGATTATACCTGCAGTGCCTATGGAAAAAAGAAGCGCGAAATGCAGCACTCTTGCTGTCATATAACTGATTCCGGTGCTGTTGCCTGTCGCGTATCTGGAGGAAATTTCAGGAACGAGCAGTCCTGAAAGGGAGGAAAGCAGGGCAGACGGATATAACACAAGAGGAAGACTCATTCCGTGAATGATGCCGTATGTAGCCATTGATGATTGAGTGTTTATACCTGATTTTCTGAATCCGACAGGTATGAGAAGATGCTCTACTGTGATGAGAACGGAACGCATCTGAGAGCCGATGGCATCGGGTATGCATATGTGCAGAAGTTTTTTGGTGATATCACTGAGACTGCCTGTTGATTTCATTTTTTTACTTGTGATGCGGTATAGTGTATAAGATGAAAGTGCAGAAAAAATCTCAGCACACGTCATTCCGAAAACTACAGCAACGCACGAAGCTTCGAGTCCGTGGGATGCTGCACTTCTGAGTGAAAGTACTGTCACTGCGATTTTAAAAATCTGTTCGGCAAGCTGAACGCAAGTGTAGCGCATAAGCTTGCCGACGGCAGTAAAATAACCGCCCAATGCAGCAGAAACAGAAATAAACGGAAGACTGAGACTTAGCACCTTCAGTGAGGCTATGCTTCTTTCGTCACAGATCCATTTTGTGCCTATAATACCTGAAAATTTAAAAAGGATGAAGGCTACTGCTGTACTGCACACGAGAGTGTATGAGATACAGACTTTGATGATTTGCCTTTCGCTGAATTTTCCTGCAGAAATATTGTCTGATATAAGCCTCGTTGAGGCGAGTCTGATTCCACCTGAGGCGAAGGTAATCGCCATAGCGTAAACTGAGCTTATAAGCTGAAAAAGACCAATGCCGTCAGCACCGATTTTTTCTGTCAGATAAACATTGAAGCTGACAGCAACTGTTCGCATAATAAAGGAAGCTACCGTCAGTAAAAGTGTATTGTGTAAAAGTTTTTTTGCAGCGGACATATAATCACTCCGCTAAAATATATGCAGATATCTTGCTGTTATGAATTGAAAATATTTTTCACGTATGATATAATCAGCGAAAAGGGGGAGTAAGTATGAAAAAACTTCTTGCAATAATTCTTTCCGTCATTCTTGCCTTTTCGCTGAGTGTGTCAATTTTTGCTCAGGCAGAAAATGACGAGTGCGAGTGCGGCAATATACCCGTGATTTTCGTAACGGGCTTTGCGTACACGGAGCTTGTGGCAAATGCAGGTACTGAGGAAGAATACGGTGCTTTCGGCGTTGAAACCGAGGCTATAACGGATATGATCAAAAGGTTGATTCTTCCGTTGTTTGAATTGATTTTTACAGGTAATTATGACAAGTTTGCGCATAAATTAAGCGCAGAGGTCAACGAGCTTTTCTATGATGCGAGCTGTGATGAAAACGGTAATCCGAAAAATCCTACCGTAGATATCGAAATCTATGAGCCGCCGTCACGCTATCATTTCAGAAACACGCGTACGGTTTTCCGTTATGACTGGCGAAAGGATATCTTTGATATCGCGGCAGAGCTTAATGACTACATAGAAGAAACAAAGCGTCTTACGGGACACAGTAAGGTCGCTTTACGTGCAGAGAGCATGGGCGGTGCCGTTACAATGGCATATCTTCATACTTACGGTTATGACAGTGTTGAAACTGTCGTTATGCAGTCATCTGCTTTTGAAGGTATCGAGATGATGACATCTCTTTTTGTAGGTGACCTTACTTTAGATCCGAAGCCTGTTATGAATTACGTCGGCAATTTCCTCGAGGGTAATTCAGTTGATATGGTTTTCTACCGTGCACTTTATAAAACCTTTGCAGCACTTGCATTCAATCCTGTTGTAACTCTTCTTGATAAAGCTCTTATATCAAAGATTAAAGACGTTGTTTATGAAGACTGCATCAAGTCTCTTTTTGGATATATCCCGGGAATCTGGGCGTTTGTTGCCGAAGATTCTTATGAAGAAGCAAAAGATTTTATGCTTGACGAAGAGGTCAATGCTGAGCTTATAAAAAAGATTGATAAGTACCATTATGAGGTTATGAACCGCAAGGAAGAGATAGTTGAGGATGCTATGGCAAACGGAGTGAACTTTGCAATCATCTCAAACTACGGTAAGGCAGCTGTACCTCTTGGTTCACAAAGCACAAATCAGAGTGACTTCCTTATTGATACAAAGCACACTTCAATGGGTGCGACCTGTGCAGATTACGGTCAGACTCTCGGTGACGGATACATTCAGAAAATCGATGACGGACATAATCATCTTTCACCTGACAATGTGATTGATGCGTCGACTTGTGCATTCCCCGAAATCACCTGGTTTGTCAAGGATATGATGCACACATGGTATACTGACGGATATCACGAGTTTGTCTACACACTCATTTACACACCGGGTCAGGAGACAATACACACCTTCTCTCAGTATCCGCAGTTCCTTTGCAATAATCAGGAAACGGAAGCTCTCGAACCGCTTACTACTGAAAATATGAACACTCAGAGTACGGATGTTGATTTCATTGAACTCATCGGATTTTTTGTTGAAAAAACAGAAGAACAATAAATAAATCATAACCACTAGTAAACTAGTGGTTTGCACAGCCCCTATAAGGGGCACCTACAGGCAAAGCCCCTGAAAGGGGCATAGAAGTTTGACAACGCATTACTATCACAAGCAGCCGCTCACGTGCGGCTGTTTGTTTTTTGCTTACTTATTCTTGATACCCGTAAACGGGTCCATATATTCTTTAAGACTTATCTGATCTTCTGCAAAATCTTCTTCAAGCTGATTCTTTATATATTCTTCAATTACCCTTTTGTTTCGTCCTACTGTATCTACATAGTAACCTCTACACCAAAAGTTTCTTGAACCATACTTGTATTTTAAGTTTGCGTGTCTATCGAAAATCATTAAGCTACTTTTACCCTTGAGATATCCCATAAAATGTGCTACACTTAAGTACGGTGGAATACTCACAAGCATATGTACATGATCTATACAAGCTTCAGCTTCTATAATTTCTACACCTTTTTGTTCGCATAGTTTTCGCAGTATTTCTCCGATATCTTTTCTTAATTTACCATATATCTCTTTTCTGCGATATTTTGGTGCGAATGCAATACTATTCTCAATCACACAGGAATATATTTCTTTGCTAAAGGTAAGCTGATGCTACATTTACAGTACGATTTTGAGAATAGTGACAATTGCAATACCGCAGGAAGTACATTGAGATATTACAGAATTCATAAAGGTTACACAACCCGTGAACTTGCTAATTTGGTTGGTGTTGTCCCTGCGACTATCACTCTTTATGAAAATGATAAAAATCCAATAAAGTATAAAACGGCGGTTTTACTTGCAGATATTCTTGAAATAGACCGTCAGCTGTTACTTGACGACTATACCACCTTTGTTGATTATCCGTGCAATGCACTTCTACAAGAAGTTCGGACTAAACTATCTATTAATCAATTTCAAATGGCACAAAGAATTGGTGTTGCCCCAAATGCTTACTCTGCTTGGGAAAGAGCAACACGAACACCACGCAGAAAAGAATATGAAAAAATACTTCCCCTCATAAAAGAAACAAATATAAAAATATAAAATCCACACATTCGACTAACCTCCTGTAATAAGGTAGAATAAAGCTACCAAACAACAGGAGGTTTTATTTATGAACAAAAAAGTAAAAATTAAGTTTACGGATTTTGAGTGCAATTTACTTATCAACGGTATGAACGAGTTTCGCAATATGCTATTGGCTAAGGATTTGCCTACAGAGGATATTGATGAGCTGTTATTGAAAATCATTGAAAAAAGTGAAAAATAAGGAGGATATTATTATGTCAAACAAAACTACAATCCAATACCGTCAGGTTGGCGATTATCTCATTCCTAACATTGCATTACCACCCGAAGAAGCAAATATTACGCTCGGCAAATGGGATATGTTACATAAGGATTACCTGCTTAACCACAAGAAGGTGTTATTTACTAGACTACTTACCCAAGGTAAACTTTATCAGCACTGTGCAGAAGTAGAAACTCAGGCACAAGATATGTTTGATTCTCTTGTGGAACAGATGAAAGCAACTGAGGGTGTTACCGAGCAACTGAAAGAAGAGAATCAGCTTAAATGGGTATGCCGTATGAGTAACATTGAAGCAAGGGCAAGGGAAATTATCTGTAACGAATTAATTTACACGTAAGAGTTAATCTAACAAACAACTCCGAGTAGATTTTTAGTCTGCTCGGAGTTGTTTTCTATTCAAAGGTAACCATAATAACAAGTAATGCTATGTTTAGAATAATAATGCTGTATTTTGCAAAAAGCTGAAGAATTAAGGTAGATGATATTTTGTCTTTGTTTTCTTTTGCAGTTTTGTATATTAGCATTTGAATATAAAATTCCCTGCAACTATAAGATATTTGTTCAAAAAGGTTAGAGTATTTTTTTCGCAAAAAACTTGTTGTAATATTTTCTACTATAATGTTATACACAATAAAAATCACTGCATGTGCAAAGACTATCCAAAAAGTGACATCATTAGTGAAAAGATAATTACTTGCAACAGTACCTATTAGAAATATGCACTGTAAAACAATCATTATTTTATTAGAAAATATAATTCTGCGCATTTGTTTACTTTTGTTCTTAGAAAAGTTATCTGCTTTCATTAGATTGTACCTATTTATTTACCGCATCAACCATAACCGTCACAATGAAAACCTTCTCTCTATCATCATAATCAAACGAAATATCGCCGTTATATTTTTTGAGGGTGTTTCTGACACTTTTTAATCCGAAGCCGTGCAGCTGCTTGTTACCCTTTGTAGTTACAGGCAATGTTTTTCCGTCCGACATTGGGTTTGTATCACAAGAATTGGAAACTATTATTATCGAAAAATTATTTCTGTAATCGGTTTCAAACGATACTATCTTTTGTGCGGAATTTTTTGCCGCTTCAAGTGCATTATCCAACAGATTACCGAGAATTGTTACCATGTCATAAGGCTCAATCATTGACAGATTATTGTTTTTTATATCAAACTCAAAATTCAATCCGTTGATATTACACTCCGTTACATATTTATCCACAATTACATCAAGCGTATGGTTTCCGCTGTGGCAGACCTTGCTGTATTGGGCAAGATTTTCACTCATTTGAGAAATATGCATTTCTATTTCGGGATTGGTATTGAGATTTTTTATTGCGGATAAGTGATTCTTTGTATCATGAGCATAGGCTCGCAAGTTACTGTTCTGCTGTTCAAGAATATTGTAATATGCAAGGTCGGTTTTGATTTTTTCTGCTTCGGTTTGAGCCTTATATGAATCAACAAGCTTCTTTTCTGTATTAGCGTAAAAAATATAAGTTAGCAAAATAGATATAAATACGCCTATGCTTGCTGCAATAATTAGAAAACTATCAGTATCGGACATACTATTTTTTGATGATACAGACCATATAGCGTAAAGCGTTACTGTTGATGCAATAGGAACCAGAAGCATAAATGGCGGTATCCGACTAAGCGTGCTTCTCGGCATTTTTGTTGCAACCAACATAACAATCACAAGATATACAGTTCTGCTTATTAATGTCATTAGCCAAAGAGTAAGCTGAGATGTTTTATATGCATTTATATCATTGTTAACACCCGTCGACATTGCAGACATAACTATAAATTCAGATGAAGTCAATGCTATAGATAAAAACAAAGAACAAAAAGCAGAACTTCTTATAGTTCGTTTGTAAAATACAATTCCAAATACAAAATTAAAAACAAGAGTGGCAATAATGTTTATGACAACTGAATCAAAAATCATATATATTGCAAATACAGCAGAATACATTATCAAGCCGAGAGTGTAAATAGATAACGGCTTCTGCTTAGAATGAAAAACCGTATTAAAAAATAAAAAACAAATAAAATATTCGCACAAATGAGCTGTTGCAACAGGTAAAATCAAAATTATCTCCTCCTTAGATACGCAAACCAAAACTTATGAAAATCCGTTTGTCTTCTTGAAGCAATAGGTATTCTTACATTGTTCTGAACGAAAAGTTCTGAATACTTATATCCCGTCACATAATGTAGATTTACAATAAAGGATTTGTGAACTCTATAGAAGAATGAATTTTGTAAAATCGCACACCATTCGTCAAAAGATTCTCTTGTGGTGAAATTCCCTTGTGTAGTAACAAGTGTTACCTGACGGTTGCCACGTTCAACATAAATCACATCGTCAACTAATATTTGCTTGTGCTCATTATCAGTCCATACATAAAAATCAACATAGCTTTCATCAATATATTCCATTGCTTTTTCAAGCCCGGAATATAGCCTGTCCGCATTTAAAGGCTTTTCAAAAAATCTGAATGCCCTCAAATCCATTGCCTCGTCCTGATAATCGTTATGTGACGTAACAAAAAATATAACAATCTTATTGTTTCGTTCTTTCAGATTTTTCGCAAGAGATATACCGTTCAATTCATCCATTTGTATATCAAGAAAAGCAAGCTGATATATTTCATTGCTGTCAGCAACAGCTTGCGGATTATTAGCCGTATCTATTGTGAAATCCGCAACTCTGCTTTGCATAAAATTTTCAATATGTATTTTCAGCTCATCAACATACTGCTGTTCATCATCACAAATGAGTATTTTCATCATAAATCACCATTATCAGTATAGCATAATTCATTTAATATAACAACTGAATGAGTCTGCGTTTCGACAAGAAAAATCCGCAGTTCGTAAAACGCTATTGCTTGAGCAAGAAATGTTTTTTATCCTTTATCTAAGAAAAAATGAAAGGTGTGTTTTTATGAAAAACAAATTCAAAAACTTTATATCGGTATTGTTGGTCTGTGTTTTGCTTGTGATGTCGATGCCCATGCAATCGTTTGCCGCTTTTGAAAATTTAAAAGTGCCTGTGATACAGGAAATAAAACTTAACGAATCTTCGCAAGCGGTTTCTCTCAAGGAGGTTGATGACCATTTTACAAGTGTTCTTGAGACACTTGAAGAAAATGATGTTGAACTAAAAAATATAAGCGATGAACAACTTTCGTTTTATCTTAGTCTTTTGAATTATAATTTGTATCTTTCTGCTTTTGAGTTTGAACTTGATGTTACTCTTTCCACTGGTAAGACGTATTCTGTTTCTGTTGATGAAGGAGAAATAGAAATAAACAGAATTTACAACATAGTAACAGAATGTTACATAAACTACAGTACATATCTTGAAGCTAAAGAAAATGGGGCAGATAAAATCGAAATCAACCTTTGTGCCACCCCTTATAATAAACTTACCAACAACTACTGTTATGATACGGAATACATAACAACAGATGAATTTCCACTTGTGGATATGTATATCAAAAGCTTAACTCCTCTGTCGGGTATTTCTGAAAAGGTTTATGCAGATGCTGATTATTGCGAAATAAATGGTGCTGAGTTTCTAATTGAATATGCAGATGGCACAACCGATACCGCTAAAGTTTTTCGTGATACGCCAGCTTATACCAACCCTTATGACTCAATGGAAAAATATACACTTAAAGGAATACCTCTCTACGCTTGCTATTTTATAAATTATGATGATGAGACGGAAGAAACGACTGCCGAATACATGGTTGCATATCTCGATGCTGTTTATACACAGTCCGTAGAAGTTAATGAAGAGTCTCTAATTGGAAATGTTAAAATTACAAACTACGTTATTGACAGCAAAACAACTTGCCTAAACTCTATAGAATATGAAATAACCTATATAGATGGTAATGTTAAGTCTTTTACTAAAAAGTTTAATCAAGAAGAAAATGAGATGCTTCATTACGGTCTCAACATAAACGCTTTTGACGGGTATATTGTTTGTGTTGATATTTCTATGGATGATGGCGATATGGAAACTATGAAAAATGATAACATCTATATTACTGTGAGTGTTGGAGAACATTACGATAGTTTTATAATAGAAAACCCAAACAAGGATATAACAAACATTGCTTTGAATATAATTGTTTTCATTCAGAATCTAATTGCTAATATCAAGGATTTTCTATTCAATTTATTTTATTGATAAGATTTTTGCCGTTGTGTAAAACAATAAAAGGATGGATAA
This sequence comes from Acutalibacteraceae bacterium, assembly GCA_036309125.1. Taxonomy (GTDB): domain Bacteria; phylum Bacillota; class Clostridia; order Oscillospirales; family Acutalibacteraceae; genus CAG-488. The sequence continues at coordinate 21,141 of JAXJUJ010000238.1, forward strand.
TAATTATGAATTTTGATATATCAAAAGAAACAATTCAAAACGGAATGAAAACAATGAATGGTTTCGGACTTCGTTTAACAGGTTCAGAGGGTCAGCAGAAATTTGTGGAATATCTTAAAGATGAAATTCACAAAATGGGCTTTAAGACATACAGTGACCTTTATTCATTTGACCGTTGGGAAGAAAAGCATTCATCTATTAAAATCATAAATCCAAACGGCGATGAAGAGATTGAAGTCACCTCTGCGTGGCCTTATTCGGGAGAAACTGATGAAAACGGTATTACCGAGGAAATAGTAGAGATTTTTGGTAAGCATATCAACTATCTTCCTGCAAAAGGAAAGATTGCACTTGTAAAGGTTAAAGACCTTGAAAAAGTGCCCACTGGGTTTGCTTTTAATCAGAGAAATTCATATCCTAAAGGCTTGTCTTTGCCAAAAAACTACAAAGGTCCTGTTGCTGACTCCTTTGTTAAAATACCCCTCATCTCCGTTGCAAAAGCAATGGGAGTTAAGGCAGTTATCTGCATCTGGGAAGGTATGAGTGATGAAATGGTAAAGGGTCAGTATCTTCCCTTTATTATGGATTATCAAGGTATTCCTGCCCTTTGGGTTGGTGAGGAATCAGGTAAAAAACTTAAAAAAGCTGCAAAAGAAAAGAAGAAAGTTAACCTTGTCCTTACCGCTGAAAAAGAGAATAATGCAAAAGCAGAATCCTTTTATACCGTCATTGAGGGCAAAAACAAAAAAGAAGCCATTATCATTAACACTCATACCGACGGCATAAACTGCGTTGAGGAAAACGGTCCTATTGCAATGCTTGAAATGATGCGACACTTAAAGGATGCAGAACTTGACAGAACACTTATATTTGTTTTCGTAACAGGTCATTTCAGACTGCCGAATTTCAAGGAGCATGATATTCAGGCTTCGTCAAAGTGGTTAAAAAATCACCGTGATATGTGGGACGGTAAAAAGGGACATATAAAAGCCGTTGCAAGCCTTGGTGTTGAGCATTTAGGCTGTACAGAATGGAAAGACAAGGACGGAAAATATCAATGCACAAATCCAATTGATGTGGAGCTTGTATATACTGCAAACAAAGCTATGGACAAGGTTTATTATGACGCACTTAAGGACAGGACAATGGTCAGAACTGTAACCGTAAAGGGACACAATTTTCTTCATTTTGGTGAGGGGCAACCGCCGAGAAATGTGGGCGTTCCCGATATTTCACTCGTAACTGCTCCCGACTATCTGACAGCAATAAACGAAACACATCAGATGGAAAAGTTCAGCCTTGACCTTATGTGTGAGCAGATTGAAACATTCCTTAAAATGACACTTACACTCGATAAAATGAGTGCAAAAGAAATTGGTAAGCCTGAGCCTTATTCACTTGTATTGGGCAAGATAAAATAATTTTTGCAGAAAGGATTTTATGCTATGAAAAGGATTATTTATAAAGTATTGTCACTTGTTTTGTGTGTTACTATGCTCTTTACTATGAATTGTGTGAGCTTTGCTCATTCTGAAATTGAAGATGAGTATAATTATGTTACAGAAGAAAATGTGATATCCGAAGATGAAAAAACTTCTGAAAAGTCCAGAATAATGTCATTTTTTGAAAATGTTAAAGCTTATTTTTTGATGTTCGTTATAGTTGTCGTTGGTGCTGTTGGCGGAACCATCGGTCCGTGGATAGGCAAACTTTTATAAGACAAGGGTACGATATAGATAACTATTACTGCTACATCTACGAAACAACCGACGGCACACGGTATATGTGGATAAAAGATAATTGTACCGACGAAGAAAACAAGGATAAGGATTATGAAGATTACGATAATCCATTAGTTTATAAATCAGTTGGGGAAGCACAAGATTGATTCTATTTAAGAGGTTAAAAATGAAGAAAAAAGCATTTATTTTTATATTCGTTTTTTGCGTTTTATTTTCAGTTGGTTCAATAATTTACGATAAAATAGCAGACAATGAATTAACTTTTGAAGAAAAAGTTATAGAGATAATGAATTATGACGAGTTTTCCGGTACTCAGAATGTTGATAATATCGTTCTTATAACAGAAGTTGATGGTGGTTATTTTTGTGTAGGAACCGCATCAGCGGAAGAAACTGTTCATTTTGTATTTGTCAAACAAGAAAACGGAAAATTAGAGTTTGGTGGTAAAAGTTTTTCAAGTTTACCAATGATAGTTAACAATGAAGATCCAACGAGCTTTTTAAGAACAAACATATTGAATTTCAGCTCAAAAGATTATTATTACAGTTGTTATCAACATAAAGACGATATTCAATTAACAGTTAATGGAGCTGATGTTGAAACACACAGTTTCAATCTAACTTACAACAACAAAGTCTATACTATGGATTTTTGGCTTGTTTGCTCCGAAAATGAACCTATTGTTGAATGGGAGGAATAACAAATATGTTTTTTGATTTATTCAGACGAAAGAAAAACAAAGATATAGATGACATAGTTTTATTCGAAACCGATGAAAAATGGAACAGAATATGGGATTTATGGGCAGAGGGAGAAATCGAATCACCGTATAATGAGCTTATGACTTATCAGAGCGAAGTTAATAACGGCGGTCATCATCAGTATTTTCTTAACACTGAAAACAATGGTGATGTTCGTAAGGACATTGACGCCTTATGCACTATCCTTTCCAGTGTTCTCACAGAAAATATTCAAACAGCATTTAAGTCATATGTTGAATTAGAACAGGATAAAAACATTGAAACTAACGAAGAAATATTAGAACAATGCGATGATGTGTTTTATGAGAATGAGGAAATGATAAACGGTATTTTAGAGCGTTTTTGCAAGGAAGCTGAAATATGATTGAAGCATATAAAGAAACATTAGAATACATAATCGAAACTATTGTAAAATCATATACAGTTATTTTATCTGTCAATTTAGTTGCGTTGATTGTGTGTTCTTTTGAAAATTAAATGCAATCTAAAGAAAAGATGTGATTGTAACTCCATTCTTTTTTTGTTTCGATATTCTATGAGATTTATACCAAAAGCCTCCTTGAATTTTCTTTCCATATAGAATTTGTCGTAAAAAAAGATTTTCGAAAAATTATCAAGTGTCATTCCCATACCGTTTCCGGCATCTATATAATCCTTGATCTGATTTGCCACGTTTAATCGCGTATTACTTTGCAACAGTTTTGGAAAATTGTCGGTTGTAATAATTGCTATTAATTTAATCATCAATGATTTTTTTGTCAAATCATCTAAATGTCCCGAAACGATCTTATAAAATGCTTCAAAAAATTCCGGTTTGTTTTGAATATCAAGCAACGGTGTATGTTTATATGTGGAATAATAATCCTTGTGTATCCATTCTCTTTCAGCATCCGACATTTTATCCAAATCTTTAAATGAAATCGGTATGAACTCACTTTGAGGACGATGCGTAATATCAAAATGAATATGCGGTTGAGATATTTCACCGTAATCAAGGTAGAAGCTATGCGCGATCCCGGGGCAAATAAAAAAGATATCTCCCGTCTTACAATAATAGGCTTCACCATTGTAAACAAAAGTAAAGTTTCCTTCTTCAAGATATATAAGCTCGTAATCGTAAATAACTCTCTGCGCAATATTATGTCCTGAAGGAATTCTCGATTCCATAGCCAAACGGATATAGGGATTGATCAATGATAAATTCATGTTGATTACTCCTATCAAGAAATGTTAAATTGATGTCAATATTAATCATTTACATTATAGCAAAATTATGATATAATTGCAATAATAATTATTTGGGAGGTACAACAAATGTTAAACAATCTTACTGTTAAAAAAAATATTCGCACCTTCTCTGTGTGTCCGGAGAATCCGAGCGGCAAAAAGGGCGAGGGCGGTAAGGCAACGCTTGATGTGGGAAGCGCAGCAAATGCCGCACGCGAACTTGGCCAAGGCTGGAAGGTAAATCCCTATATCGTGTTAAACGCCGGAGAGATCGCCGTGCTTGCCGATATAAAGGGAGAGGGAGCCATTAAGCATTTTTGGATCACCGATAGTGCAAAATACGGTAGACAACTACTGCTGAGAATTTATTTTGACGGTCAAAAATCACCTGCAGTTGACGTTCCGCTATCTGACTTTTTTGCGAATGCGGATTACAACGAATATCGTCAAATCAATAGTCTCGCAATGTGCTACAACCCTCGCAAGGGGATGAACTGCTATTTTGAGATGCCATATTTTAAGGGATTTCGCGTAGAAATTGAAAACACCGGAACTACACACGCGAATATTTTCTATCAAATTGATTGTGAAGAAAAAAAGATATCTCCTGACAGTCTGTATTTTCATGCCCAGTTCAGGCGCGTCAATCCACTGCCCTATAAAGAAGTATATACGATACTCGACAACATTAAAGGAAACGGTCTTTATGTTGGAACCTATCTGCATTGGGGTGTCAAATCCAATGGCTGGTGGGGAGAAGGCGAGATCAAATTCTATATTGACGGCGATACCGAATTCCCCAGCATTTGCGGAACGGGCACAGAGGATTATTTTTGCGGAGCATATAATTTTGATGTGAATGGCAAATATACCGAGTTTTCCTCGCCGTACAGCGGACTTTCCAAGGTTGGATATACCGATGAGCTCTATCGTGCGCAGAGATATTTCGACATGTACCGTTGGCACATTACGGATCCGATTTATTTTAAAGAGAATTTGCGCGTGACCATACAAGCACTCGGTTGGAGAAGTGAAGGCAGGTATCTGCCTCTGCAAGACGATATTTCCTCGGTTGCCTATTGGTATTCGGACAATTTAGATGATGTATATCCTAAAATGCCTTCCGCAAACGAACGGGAGCTAACGTAAACCTATTGACATTTATTTATGTCGCACGGCACAAAAATCTTGGAAAAGGAGTGCTGATATAAGATCAGTTCCGAAAAACTGTTCACCTATGACTTGTTAATTTTACTGACAAGCACTGCATTCGTGTCCACAAATACAAAATACGGCATGCCTTTTTGAGGCATGCCGTATTTTTGCAAAACTCTCCTTTAGGGTACGACCCTAATGAAAAAGAGCATTAAGATTCTTTTTATTATAGTGCCAATAATAGTAGTTTTATGTTTGCTATTTGTGTTTGCTTCTGATAAAACAACAAACAAAATAGACAGCATAAAAGATTATGAAACTGTTTTTAAAGATGTTGACTATTTGAAATTTTATATCGGAGATAATAATTTTTACAGTACCCAATCCCCGAACAAAGAGTTAAAAACAATTAAAAAGGTTGAAATCAACGCTAATCCCATTTCAGAAGTCAGAAGCAAGGACAGAGATTTTGAACATAAAATTATAGTCAATAACGATTATATAATTTACATAAATAACGATTTCTCTGAATTGTGGTTGGATGATACGAAAAATATAAATATCAATTACACAGGGAACTCTTGGAATAAAAAAGTAGAGGAAGGTATCCTGCCTTCATTTTCATACACTATTGAAAATCCTGAGATTCTTAAAGACTTATTTCAGCAACATAGTCAACATCTCAACCAATAATAAAAAATCTATAATCTTTGATATTATTTGTTTTTGCGTTGTTAGTGAATTTTTGCACAAGTTCTTATAAAATAAGGTCATTTCCATCATTATAATAACTGCCCCCACCAAATATTTTCAACAGACCAAATTGGTCATTTAAAACCATAAAAATACATCCCGTTAAGTAAGCATTTTCTGCACTTAACGGGATTTTTCTTATTCAAGCATCAGCTTAACCCTGCAAACACCAAGAGCACTTTCACGCTTGATAATTGTCTCGGGAATTCTCGACAACCACTTTTTGCTGAAATTGGTGCTGTGGTAATAACAGTCAAAGCTTGCAACGGGAAGCACAATCCATTCACTGTCCTCTGTTTTGTTAGCAAGACAGTAGCAGACAACATCCCGCACAGCTTCAAAGGGTAAGCCCTTATCTTCGCACATAACTACCTTTGAATGGAATTCAATCGGTAAAGAAACCGCTTCCATCCTTAAGGGGCCGAGTTCAAGAGCGTCTGCAAGAATATAGTCAAATTTCAGCACCCAAGTACCTTTTGTGTTTATGGAAAAAGCGGGTATCTGCATTTGTTTGACCTTGTTCTTCCAAGGTGTTTCAAAGTTCTTTGCTATTAAAGATATTTTCTCAAGGTTGTCTGCACTTATTACACTTGCATTGCACATAGCAAAAAGGTGTATGTTTTTAATGTGACAGTAAAACCAGCCTCTGCCGTCTTCTGCTACAAGCTCGGGAAAATCTCTATGTAAATGCTTGAAGTTTACATCTGAATCATTCTTCTCTTCGGGTACGCTGCACCATGCACAAAGAGCGTTTCTTGCATAGTCAATTCTGTCATAAGGATTTCCGTCCTTTAAGCTCCCGTCAGTATTGTGAAAAAGATAACCTCTTGCAATTACGGTTAGTATTCTGCCGAGACCTTCATATTCGGTCAGGGTTTTAAAGCTGAACCTGCCGAGAAATGAAAGGTCTTTTTTGTTTATACAAAAGTATGAGGGCTTAGTAACATAGCTCTGAAACTCTTTCCATTCATTTGTCATTGCCATAACCTCCACTTCTTCTTTTTGGTTTCCTCAGTCGGAATACTACTGTCAAGTGTTAACCGTAATACTGTGTCCGGTAAAACCTCAAGAGCAAACTTTCTTTTGCCGAGAGCAACGGCACATTTTACCACATCCTCGGGATTGAGTGACGTCGCGGCATTTCGTGTCCTTATGGGGAACATAATATGCTTGCAGTTGGAGATAATCTGATTTTTAGCATCAGCGGTATGCTTTATGCCTGAAACCATAGCCTTCATCTGAGAAGTGTCTCCCTTTTGAGAAAGATAGTTTTTCTTAAGGCTTCTGTTGCGGTGCATATCATCAAAATCGCTGATAACATCACCAAGCATACGGTATCCACCACATCTGAAATCACAGAAAAGACGGACAATGTTCGCATCCCATACGGTGTCTGTAATTTCATAAAATCTCCTCACTCTGTCTTCGGGAGGCGTAAACTGCCAATCTCCTGCAATGAGCTGCTGTCTTGCCAAACGCACCTGATAACTGCTCATTTTATCAAAGGCTGAATAAATCTCATCAACAGAAAACTCCTTTTCCTGACCCCGTGCCATAAGAATGCGGTACACATCATTTTGTCGCTTCATATCTTTCTCTGTATGAGTTAAAAAGCGTATTCTTTTAAGTGCAGTTTCATAATCGGATATCAGAGTCTTAACCTTTTGGAGAGTGGTACTATCAAGTTTTTCTTTCCACTCAGGCTCTGCGGCAAAGGTAAAAAGCTCACTGTCTTTAGCCGGCTTGTCGGTTGCCTTTTCTGTTTGCATAGCCATACTGTAGGCATAATATGGCAGCTTTTCAAGGTTTGATGTAATACTGTCCCAATTAATGCAACCAAAGTATTTTGCCAGCTTTTGTGCTTTTGTAGGCTCATACCATTCTGCACTATCACCTTGGTCAAAAATATCCTTGTATTTCAAGAAACGGCTTCTTTTTATGTTCCTTGCTTCAAGGTACGATGATAAATCAGGCTTGATGCCGCTTTTGGCAGAATCTATTTCAAGTCCTGTCAGAATTGCGAGGGTTTCAACCTCTTCAAGAACGGCTTTTCTTTCTTCGTCGGTAATGCTTTCGTCATAAGCAATAACACCTCTGCTGAGAGCCGCATTACTTATCTGTCCTACACGTGAAGAGAATGTATCTTTAACTGTAGCAAATCTTGCCTCCCAATCATTTGCATCGGATATCAAAGGCTCGGCAGTTGGTATTTTAAGTACGGGAAGAATTGTACTGCTCCTTTTTACACAAGCGTTTACAAGAGGGTCTGCGACGGTTTTAATCATATCACCGTCATAATCGGCTCCGCCAAGGCGTTCAGGGATGAGGGAACGTGAGTCAACCATTATTACATAATGAAGATGTGAAAGATACCTTTTACGAAGCTTACCGACATCCTTTAGAGGTATTGCAGTAACCTCTTCATTTCTTGCTATATGAGGACTGCGAAGAAGAGTATAGATATCATTTTCTTTGTACGTAGGCATAGGAGCATACATCAGATTATCGTGAAGCTGTTCTTTTTCGAGTTTGTAATATGCATCTGTTTCACCCTCGGAGGAGTTAACAATATATGCAAGAAGCTTCATAAGGTCATCAGAAAGGTAACGGTTATCACCGGGTACTAAAAGCTTGCCCATAGAGTATTTATCAGCGATGCTGTCAGCTTTATCCGAAAGCTCTGACTGAAACATAGGCTCACCCATAAAGAGAGGATTTTTACGGATTATATCCGAATAAATATCATCTTTTCCGAGAAGATAATTTTTTCGTGTTTCCCTATTACCAATGAAGCTGAAATATGCACTTTCTGTTGTTTTGGTAATCCAATTTTTCTTTTCTGCTTCAGGAGCTTCATTCCATCCCAAAGGTAAATCAGCAGGACGGAATTCATCATTCATTATGGCAAGAGTATTGAGAAACTGATAGTTCAGCTCAATAGTGTCAGGTGTATATTCTCTGTCCTTACCTGAAACATAAAGGGCGTGCTTGTACTTTCTGCAACGGTACATATACTCTTTCCAAGAAAGACCGTTTTCTGTCATCCAACCGAAGCCTTTAAACATACTTTTTGTAAGGATAATATCAACATCTGCAGGATTATGCTTAACACCGAAAATATCAGTGATAAACGGTACACCGAGCTCTTTAAAAAGTGAGGCAAAATCTACCTCGTGAACAACGCCCTTAATATACGGAAGACGAATCTGAAAGGAGTGGTGTCCGGTTTCGAGCTTTCCTGCAAGTCTTGGCGAAATCAGACCTTCACCGTCAAACTCAGTTATCTTAACATCTGTTTTCTTCTGCACTCTTGTGTACATGCGTACAGGATTATCTGTGCCGTCATCAGCTACGGTAATAACATCAACATCCTTTACAACAGATTCGGGATTATCAATAACAATAATTCTCTTGTCGGAAAGGATATCTTCATTGTCGTATCTTTTGCCGCTTGTGAAAAGCAGAGCGTTATATGCATAAAGCTTACTGAGCTGACACTTGCCGATAGTCATCCCCAGCATCATTCTTTCCTTAAGTGCCTCATAAATATCCGAGCGTACAAATGAAAGTCTGTTGTTACGGCTCATAGATGCAGAGCGTTCAAAGGCGATATATGTCATATCCTCTTTGCCGAAATTAATCTTTATACCTTTCGGCTTGAACATCTCTTTTGCAAGCTCCTGTAATTCAATTATTCTGCCCACAGGCATACGGTTAAATATACCCGAGAAATCAACATACACAAAAACGTCACGAAGAGCCTCACACAGAAGCTCACTATTACGGAAATCCTCACCGTAAAGGATACACATAGCCTGATGAAAAATCGGGCAGTCATCCTGCAAAGTATTTTCTGTACGGTATTCATTCGGGATAGATGTTGAATCAAAACAGAAATCATATCCGTCATCTGTTTTGCGGGCGGTTGAAATTATACTGAGAGCCGAAATTTCAGGTATCAGATACTTTTGGTTTTTCATACTGTTCTCCCTGATAATTATTGATTGTTTTCAGTATATCACAGGAAAATATATATTGCAATCGTTATTATATTAACTGCCCCCACCAAATGTTTTTAGGTATATTAGATAGAGGCAAAAGGGCAAAGAAAAACTGCCCTCACAGGGAGAGCAGTTGAAAGATTATGTGTGTCAACTAACGTATTGAATATAACCAATGATAAACAGATGTAAAGGATAGTATATGTAAAATAGCCATTTCATAATTTTGTTTATCTTTGGGCTGTGTCCTCGCTGTCCGTTATACATCATAATAACCGGTATCGAAAAGACAACGCCCATTTGTATAATTCCGTACAGCTTATCAAGTGCAAAGAAATATACAACAGAATAAATAGCTACATAAAATACCATCCATAGCATTTGCTTTTTGATGTTGCCTCTGTTTGTGCCGATAGCCATAATACAAAGGCTTGCAATGCAGCTCCAGTCACTCGGGAAGGTAATAACACAAATAAGCAATACAAGAAAAACTTTTATGCTTGCCTTCATTCTTTCGCTGTTTACAACACGGAGCATTACCAAACCCCATGCAAGAGACCACATAACACTCGTCTGATTGAAAACATCTCCGTAATAAAACGGGATAAAGGATTTCCAATCAACAAAGGATGAAGAAGCGAATATGTAAGCAAAATGCGATATAAACGCAAATGCAAACAACCTCATAGTGTATTTATTTATATTTTTGGTGTAGTGATAACCTTCTGCTATACAATAACACATAATCGGACAAGTAAGTCTGCCGATTATATGTAATATAACAGGAATAATTCCATTATCATATTCCGGAAAAACCAACCAAGCAATATGGTCTATGGTCATTGCAACAATCGCAATAATTTTAATTGTATTTGAGTTTAATATCTTTTTCATAACTGTCTCACAACTTTTTATTGATATGATTTATTATACCACACCTACACCACAAATTTCAATCTGTTTACATACACCTGTTACCCCAAAAGTAGCAGGTGTTTTTTTATATTCAAAATTCAAATGAAAGGAAGTGCTCATCTTCAACATTCGCGACAGACCCATTATTCCACCGCACCCGTAAAGGGTGCATTTTTTATGTCCAAATTTATTATCTGACAAAATTTTAATCTTATGGAGGAAAACAAAATGAAAAAATTTAATGATGTAATTATCATTGGTGTTGACCACGGCTACGGCAACATCAAAACTGCAAATCACTGTTTCAGAACAGGCATTACAGCTTACGATTCAGAGCCGCTTTTCACAAAAGACATGCTTGTTTACGGTGGGAAGTTCTATCTTATCGGTGAAGGACACAAGGAGTTTCTTCCCGACAAAATCAAAGACGAGGACTATTATGCCCTCACTCTTGTGGCTATTGCAAAGGAGTTAAGTGTAGAAGACCTGACTGAAGCTACAGTTCACATTGCGGCAGGTCTGCCCCTCACTTGGACAGCAGGTCAGAAAGAGAGCTTCAAAGCATATCTCACCAAGAATGAGGAAGTAACTTTCACTTGGCAGCATACCGAGTACAAAATAAAAATCGCAGGTGCAAGCATCTATCCACAGGGTTATGCGGCGGTTTCGCAGTTTGCAACTAAAATGGACGGTGTAAACCTTGTGGCTGACATTGGCAACGGCACTATGAATGTGCTCTACGTCATTAACGGCAGACCGCAGTCAGAGAGGATGTACACGGAAAAGTTCGGAACACATTTCTGTACTGTTGATATCCGTGAAGCCTTCCTCAGAAGAACACAGAGAGAAATCAATGAGCATATCATTGATGAGGTGCTGTGCAAGGGTACTGCTAACATTGTTCAGTCGGATATGAAAATTATCAAGGCTGAGGTACAAAAATATGTAGCCGAAATATTCCACAGACTCCGTGACCACGGGTACGATGAAAACACAATGATGCTGTATATCACCGGCAGTGGCGGTTGCCTTGTTAAGAATTTCTATAAGTACAATGCAGACCGCATTCAGTTCGTTGACGATATTTGTGCTGCGGCAAAGGGTTATGAGTACCTTGCCGAAACTATGATGGGTATGGGTAGGATATGAACAGCCGCAGACTTAATGTGAGATTTAATCTTGATAACCCTGACGAGAAAAGTGCCAATGACTTTTTAGAAGCCTTGGCACAGAGCAGTAAGCAATCCCGCAACAAATTTATCGTTGAGGCAGTTATTGAAAAGATTAGGTTTCAGAATAACCCAAGAGATTTTACACTTGAAGACATCCGTGCAGTTCTCAGAGAAGAATTGCAGGATGTTTCTTTTGTTTCTTCGGCACAGCCAACAGCACAGACGATTGACACGGAACTGACAGAGGAAGAGAAGCTGAAAAATAATGCAGAGGCGGTATCGTTTCTTGAAAACTTTATGTGAGCCAAAACCTTGATTTTTGGCTCAAAACAGGAAAAAGGCAAAAATTTATGAGCCACTTTGGCTCAAGGATTGGAGGTGATATTTATGACCGATAACGAGAAAAAGCTGATACAAGCCAAGCACAGACTTGAACAGGCAGAAAACCGCAACCGTAAGAAGGAACGCTCAGAGCGAAACCACAGACTTATTGTGGAAGGTGCGATTTTGGAGAAGCTTTTACCTGAAATCAAGACAATGGATTTTACTGATATTGAGGGGTATTTACGAGGAAAGCTGAATTAAAGGCTGATATATGTCCCTTAAGGGCGCACTTACTCACCACCTCGTCGTCACAAGTTTCGTATCACTCGTTTCCGCATAACTGCGAAAACTCATTCACTTCACTGTTCCTCCTCTCCCCAAAAAGTCTATGACTTTTCGGGGACCCCTTGTGTGGTGCAGTGCGCTCTCCGAGGGGGAAAAGCAAACTGCTCTCACTACCGTGAGAGCAGAGATATTGTGTTTTGAATCAAGTTCTATATTATAGGCTGTACAAACGGTATCTTCTGAAAAATAATAATTGCGCTTATTCAAGTCAAGAAGCAATTCGGTTACTGCAATTCTGTTTTTGGTATCAAAATCACCAACATAGGTAAAGGCTTCGTGCAATCAGCAAAGAGGAAGGTTTAACGCCTGAGCATATAGGTGAAATCTTAGCAGAGGAAAAGGCTAATCGTGCGACTCGTTCCTAACTGAAAAGGTTAGGCACTAATAAAAGAACGAAACAACAGTTGTTCAATATTAGGAGAACTGATAATCCGACAGGTAGAATGAAGGAGTAACGCCCTGAAATGCCTGCCCTGATACTCC
>JAXJUJ010000239.1:0-1968 GCA_036309125.1 Acutalibacteraceae bacterium
AAGAGTAGTGATACTTTCAGCTGGGCAGTACTAATAGGTCGAGGGCTTGACCATAGTTAATTGGTTCAAGTGTAGGAAACAAAGCGAAAAGCTAAACTCACTTTACTAACATGTCTTTGTTCAGTTTTGAAGGTGCGTAACCTATATAGACTTAAAACCGTAGCTTAATTGCTACGGTTTCTTTTTTTTGCATATTAATGTTAATTTATAATACAAATCAGCAATTTGTGTTGACAAAACCGCTAAAAAATGATATCCTACTTTAAATGTGAAATCAGAAGATTTATATATATTTGCTTTGTTCGTTTTAGGGGGAAATACAAAATGAAGGAATTTCGTGCGGGTATAGACGTTGGCTCGACTACCGTTAAGCTTGCAATTCTTGATGAAAATAATGAAATTGTTTTTGGCGTTTACAGACGACATATGGCACAGTGCCGTGAGGTCCTCGCTGAGCTTATTAAGGAAGCTGTGAAAGAAACCGGAATCAAAAAACTTAAAATAAATATCACCGGCTCAGGTTCAATCAACCTTTCAAAGTCTCTGGGTATACCTTTTGTTCAGGAAGTAGTCGCTGTTGCTACTGCCTTGAAGTTTTATGCTCCGAAAACTGATGTTGCAATTGAACTTGGTGGTGAGGATGCCATGATCATCTATTTCAAAGGCGGACTCGATGAAAGAATGAATGGTGTTTGTGCAGGTGGTACCGGATCTTTCATTGACCAGATGGCAGCTCTTTTGCAGACTGATGCCGCAGGACTTAATGAAGCCGCTAAAGATTACAAGCAGATTTATCCGATCGCAGCACGTTGCGGTGTTTTTGCAAAGACTGATATTCAGCCCCTTATAAATGAAGGTGCAACGAAAGCAGACCTTGCAGCTTCAATTTTTCAGGCTGTAGTAAATCAGACAATTTCAGGACTTGCCTGCGGTAAGCCTATTAAGGGTTGTGTTGCCTTTCTTGGCGGTCCGTTGCACTTTATGCCTGAGCTTAAAAATGCATTTATCAGAACTCTCAAGCTTACTGATGAAACTATAGCATACCCTGAAAACTCACATCTTTTTGCAGCTGCAGGTGCAGCTATGACTGATGGCGGAAACGAGGTTGAACTCGACGAGCTGATCGCACGTTTTGATGAAGGTGTTGAAGTTTCTTTTGAAATGCCGCGTTTACCTGCTCTTTTTGAAAATGAAGAAGAGTATAATGAATTTATAGAAAGACATAGTCAGGCTGTTGTGCCTAAGGCTGATATAAGTACATACAGCGGTGACTGTTTCCTTGGTATTGATGCAGGTTCTACAACTACTAAGATGGTTCTTATCAGTGATGAGGGTAAGCTCCTTTATTCGTTCTATTCAAGCAATGAAGGAAATCCTGTAGAAACTGCTAAAAAGGCAATCGCTGAAATTTATGAAAAGCTTCCTGAAAACGCAAGAATTGTCAGAAGCTGCTCTACAGGTTACGGTGAAGGCCTTCTTAAGACAGCATTTAACCTCGATGAAGGCGAGGTTGAGACAATTGCACACTGTACAGCTGCGTCATTCTTTGATAAGGATGTCGACTGTGTTCTTGATATCGGTGGTCAGGATATGAAATGTATCAAGCTTCGTGACGGAGCTGTTGATACGATTATGCTTAATGAGGCTTGTTCTTCAGGATGTGGCTCGTTCATTGAAAACTTTGCAAACTCGCTCGGTTACACTGCCGCTGAATTCAGTAAAGAGGCACTTTTTGCTAAAACTCCTGTTGACCTCGGTACACGCTGTACTGTTTTTATGAATTCAAACGTTAAGCAGGCGCAAAAGGAAGGTGCAGGTCTCCCTGACATTTCTTCAGGTCTTGCTTATTCTGTAATTAAAAATGCCCTCTACAAAGTTATCAAGCTTGCAGACAGCAAGGATCTTGGTTCACACATCGTTGTGCAGGGTGGTACATTCCACAATCAGGCAGTTCTCAGAGCTTTTGAA
>JAXJUJ010000240.1:0-24165 GCA_036309125.1 Acutalibacteraceae bacterium
CGTAGGGGACGGGTCGCCCGTCCCGTCAAAATCTGTACGGAATCCGCGGGAGCCGAAACGACTCCCCTACATACACGACTTGAATCGGCTATTATATTTCAGCGTCGCAGACCCTCAATTATTCATTATTCATCATTCATTATTAATTGCAGAGGTGTAACCTCTGCCCGACAACCCCGAATTTGACGGGGATATTGAAATTTCATTATAATAACTGTGAGTTTTAATTGCTTTTTACGGTCTAATAAATGAAGGGTAAACCTTTCTGAAAGGGGGAAATCTGATGGATAACGGTGCAAGTAGCTACCGCCGTTTCCTTGACGGTGATGATGACGGCGTTGTTGAGATAATCAAAGACTATAAAGACGGACTGATGTTTTACATCAACGGCATTGTCGGTGATTTACATACGGCTGAAGAGCTGACGGAAGATACCTTTGTAAAAATCGTTACAAAAAAACCGAAGTTTTCGGGCAAATCAAGCTTTAAAACATGGCTTTATGCAATCGGACGGAATGTGACTCTTGATTATCTACGTAAATATTCCAAAATCAAAGGTTTTTCAGAAGATGAAAAAACGCATCTTTCGGCAGATGAGGAAGATTTTGAAAAAACCTTTCTCAAAGAAGAAAGGAAAATCATTCTTCACCGAGCGATGAGCAGATTGAAGCCTGAATACAAGCAGGTTATCTGGTTGATTTGTTTTGAAGATTTCAGCAATAAAGAGGTCGCAAAGGTTATGGATAAAAAAGTACATAACATTGAGATGCTCGTTTCGAGGGCTAGAAAGGCTCTGAAGGAAGAACTTGAAAGGGAGGATTTTATCTATGAAGAGTTATGATGAAATGGCTGAAAATGTTTTTCGTCGAAGAGATGAATATGTTGTAAAGAAAAGAGAATTAAGGAAAAAAACAGTTAAATTGTCCGTTTCCTTCGCTTGTATGGCACTTGTGCTGTTTGCAGGTTTTGGATTATGGCAGAATGGGGGATCTGAAGCTAAACCTTTAAATAATACTGAAAACACCCAAGACAAAGAAGAACAGACGATTGCTGATTCTGCTGTTGTTGGAGAAAGGGATTATTACGGACCTGTCACGGATACACCATATATCAACGGTCTTTGCATTCCTCTTGACGGAGATTGGAATTGCAACGGAGAAAAATTAAAGATGATTGAGTCTTACGAGAGTGACGTTTCATCGCCCATGCCTTGTTATGCTTTACCTAAGAACGGTGATAAGTTTTTTTCAATTCCATTGCACTCTGCGTTTGATGCATACGGAGAAACAGACGAGGATACGGGCAAGAAAATTGTTTACAGAGTTGTTGTCCGAGTTTTCGAGGACGGCAAAATGATTATGGGCAAGGAAAATCTGGTGAAAATTGCGCAGAAGCTTAGCGAGATGGGGTATTATGCTCCTGTTGAAATACCAAATAACGATGATGACCTTGCTGTGTTGACTCTTCATGCTTCGGAAGAGGATCTTAAGAATTTCCCCGAAGATGAGGAAAACGGATACTTTTTCTTTCTTTTTAAAGAGCCTGACGGTATGGGCGGAAACGAGACAACTGAACAGCCTTGACAAAAAAACACTTTCCTTGCGGAAGGTGTTTTTTGTTGCTTTATAAGAAGAATTATGATATCATTTCTCTGAGGTGGTATAAATGAGCCTTAAGGACAAAATCAGATTTAAAGACGGTAAATTAAAGGTTATGCAGATTTCAGATCTGCAGGATACTAAAAATACAAGTGTTGATACGCTGCGTTTTGTTGATGATGCAATCGCAGAAGTCAAGCCTGATTTGATTATCATAACAGGCGACCAGCTCGACGTTGTCGGGCTCTGGGGCAAGGGCGAAAAGGCGGAGAAGAATGTTGCTGTTGCAATCCGCAGGCTTTTCAGCGCCATTGAAAAGCATAATGTTCCATACGTTCTGACCTTTGGCAATCACGATCGTGAAACAGGCGTTTCAAATGAATTTCAGGCAAAGGTTTATGCTTCGCTTGAAAACTGCATCTGTTTTGATGACGTAAATGACGGCAGACCCGATGTCGGCACGTTCAATGTTCCTGTAAAGTCTACTGACGGCAATAGCATTCCTCTTAATTTCTTTGTAATGGATACTCATTCAAAAACAAAGGGAGTCGGATTTGAGGGTGTCAATGATGCACAGCTTGACTGGTACAGAAAAACAGGCGAGGAATTGAAGGCAGAAAACGGCGGAGAAATTGTTCCGTCGATGGTATTTCAGCACATCCCCGTAAGCAATATTATGGAGCTTTTTGAGGAAGTTCCCAAAGGCACAAAGGGTTCAGAGTGCGACTTTGTGAAGGACAATAAGAGATATTGGATTCTTGACGAGGACAAGCTTTTTCACAACTATACATATGGCGAAACTCCGTCGATGACTCTCGGCACAAAGCAGTTTGATGCGATGAAGGCGCAGGGCGATGTTTTTGCGATGTATTTCGGTCACGACCATTATAATTCATTCGCAGGTAAGGTTGACGGAATAGATCTCGGCTATTGCCCCGGTATGGGTTACAACAGCTACGGCACGAAGTACAGAGCATTCCGTGTGTTTGAATTTGATGAAAATGACGTGAAGAACTACAAAACATATTCGCTCAATTACAAGGACTGTTGCGGCAAAATGTATACAGCTCCGCTGAAAAATTCTCTGACCTATTGGTCACCGTGCAATCCGTCAGCGGCTGGTCCGTTTGCGGCAAAGATTCTTGGCGTTGCCGTGCCGTCGATTGCAGCACTTTCGCTGACACGTAAATATGTCAGCAAGCCTCTTGTCGACGGACTTCTGATTGCAACGGGAGTTGCAGCTGCAGTTTATGCGCCGACAGGAATTATAGTCAATAAAATTATGAGAAATAAAAAGATTAAAAATAAATGAGGTGTGTGTAATGAACGAAGTAATGAAAACAATTCTTAAAAGACAGACTATCCGTGAATACAAGCCTGAGCAGATTACGGATGAACAGCTTGAGGCTCTCAAGGCTGCGGCTCTCCGTGCACCAAGCGGAAGAAACGGTCAGCCGTGCCACGTGCGTTTTGTTCAGAATGCAGAAATGCTCAAGGAAATGAATGTTGATTTCAAAGAGCTTGTCGGCTATGATACTCCTGCTTACACCCGTTGGGATACTAACCCTGTTTACCACAATGCGCCGACGTTTATCGCTCTTTTCGCTGAGGGTGAAAGCTATATGGACGGTGGAATTATGTGTGAAAATATCTGCATTGCAGCCGAAGGTCTCGGCCTTGGTACTTGCATCATCGCGAGTGTAGGTGCTCTTTTTGCAGATGGTAATGAGCAGGGTAACAAGTGGAAACGCACATGGGACATTCCCGAAGAATATAAATTCCTCATTGCAATCGCTGTCGGATATCCCGATGAAAAACCTGAAATGAAGCCTCGCTTTGAGGACAGAATCAAGGTTATCAGATAAGGAGGTAAACTTATGTTTAAGTCAATTTTTTCATTTATTATGTCACTTATAATTTCCCTTTGTGTGGCACTTGATATCCCGTGCTACCCGATGGGAGAAAAGCTTGATCTTGATAAATTTGAACTCACTTTTGAAGATAATTTTGAGGGTGAGCTTGACCGAAGCGTGTGGTCAGGTCATTATCAGTACGGAAACACAACTGTTTCACGAAAGGGCAGCTACTGGAATCAGTATCTTGCTGAGACAAAGGAAGGAAATCTCGTTATTCCTGTTGTATATCTTGAAGAAGGTATGGGCGGTGAAGGTGCAGGCTGGTATTCGGCAGGTGTCGACACAGACAGTGATGCGGAAAACGGCTTCAGTCAGAAATTCGGCTATTTTGAGTGCAGATGCATTCTCCCGAAGGGTTCAGACATCTGGAGCGCATTCTGGCTTATGAATTCGGGCGTTTTTGATGAAAACGGCGACGGCAGAGACGGCACTGAGATCGACATTTTCGAAAGTGATTGCTACGGTGATTTTATGGAGAATGCGGTGACATCAAACCTCCACTTCGACGGTTATGGTGATGCACATCAGAAGCACGGTGCAACAAAATTCCTTCTCAAAAACAATCCGTACGAGGAATTCAATACATACGGCCTTGAATGGAATGAGAACGAATATATCTTCTACATAAACGGTGTTGAAACATTCCGTACAGACTTCGGTGGTGTAAGTCAGAATGAAGAATATCTCATTCTTTCTGTTGAAATGAAGGGCGAAGATGGTGTGCCTTCAGAAAGAGAAAATGTATCTGCTGAGGGCGCAGAATTTATCATTGATTACGTTAAGGTTTATCAGTACAAATAAAGAAATCCGGGATGCAAAAACATCCCGGATATTTTTATTTAAGTCCGCAGACTTTTCTTAGAGGTTTAACCGAAATAATAATACACGCCATAATGATGGTGATTATTGTTTCGGGGAGCATAAAAGTTGCATTGTAAATAAGAGAATAAATAATGCTGAGTGTATTGCCCGAATATTTTGCAAGTATTTCTGCACCGTAGCTCATACCG
Source organism: Acutalibacteraceae bacterium (assembly GCA_036309125.1). Classification (GTDB taxonomy): domain Bacteria; phylum Bacillota; class Clostridia; order Oscillospirales; family Acutalibacteraceae; genus CAG-488. The sequence continues at coordinate 4,525 of JAXJUJ010000240.1, forward strand.
CCGCCTTCTTCGAAAAACCACTCTGCATATGTACCAAAGAGAATGTAGCCTGAAAGAAAATGTGAAATATACTTCAAAACACAGGCGAAGAATGAACCGAGACCGAAGGAAAGCTGAGGGTTTCTGATGAGCTTTTTAAAGATTCCGCCAAGTCCGAGCATAGCACCTGCAACGATATAGTCAAGCATCGCACAGAGGATAACCTGATACCAGGCGAAACCGGCTGTTGCTCCCGAAACACCGAAAAGTGCCTGAAGTATGCCGTAAACCAGACCTGCAGAAAGTCCCCATTTAACTCCGTAAGCGTATCCGACAAAGAGGATCGGAACAAAGCTGAAAAGTGTGACTGTGCCACCATAGGGCAGTTCGCTGAACTTGATGAATGAAAGCACTGTCGACATCGCAACCATAATTGCACTGACAGTGAGCTTCATCGTATTATCGCTCATTCTGTTTGACTTTTGTTTTGTCATATAGTCCACAACTCCTTTTGTGAAAATTTCCTTCTTCGGGGAAAAAGAAAAAACGCTCGGTCAACTGAACCGAGCGTAAGTTTTTAATATAGCAATATCTTCCTACGTCGGCATTATCCGCATCAGGTTAGAGGGTATAATCTCAGCCGACTGAAAGTCAGCACCCCTGTATTTGATTTTGTTTAATCATACATCGCAAATTAAAATTTGTCAATGAATTTTTACTTATTCCAGAATTTTCTGTCGAGCGAACGGTACTGAATTGCTTCTGCAATGTGATTTGCTTCGATGATTTCAGAGTCTTCAAGGTCGGCAATAGTTCTTGCGACACGCAGAATTTTGTCGTAAGCACGAGCCGAAAGTCCGAGCTTGTCAAATGCCATCTGAAGCATTTTCATTGCAGCATCAGATGCGATGCAGAATTCTCTCGTCATCGCAGCATTCATCTGCGCGTTGCAGTTGGCTGATGTGCCTTTGAGTCTTTCCTGCTGAAGCTTTCTTGCTTTTTCAACTCTTTCACGGATTTTTGCGGAAGGCTCACCCTTGTGTGAGTCGGAGAGTTTGTCGAAATCAACGGGTGGCACCTCAACGTGAATGTCAATTCTGTCAAGAAGCGGGCCGCTGACCTTTGAAAGGTATCTTGATGCTGCACCCTCGTGACAGGTGCATTCCCTCACGGGATGACCGAAATATCCGCACGGACAGGGGTTCATTGCACAAACGAGCATAACTGAGCAGGGATAAACAGATGTGCCCGACGCTCTTGAAATTGTGATTTTTCCGTCTTCAAGGGGCTGTCGCATAATTTCCATTGACTGCCTTGAAAATTCGGGAAGCTCATCAAGGAAAAGTACACCGTTGTGTGCGAGTGAAAGCTCACCCGGCTTTGGTACAGCACCACCACCCGAAAGTCCCATAGTTGAAACCGTATGGTGAGGTGAACGGAACGGACGTGAGGTTATGAGCTGTGATTTGCCCTTGAGTGCACCTGCGATTGAGTAAATTTTTGTCGTTTCAAGGCTCTCTTCAAATGTCATTGACGGAAGAATTGACGGGATTCTTTTGGCAAGCATACTTTTGCCTGTACCCGGACTGCCGATCATAAGTGTATTGTGTCCGCCGGCAGCTGCGACCTCGAGCGCACGCTTAGCCTCGTACTGTCCTTTTACGTCAGCAAAGTCAGGCATATAAAGAAGCTTTTCGCTGTCGTCTTCATTACACGGAACGGCAGGCTGAATAGGATTGACTCCTGTCAGGTGGTCGATAACCTGAAGCACGTGGTCAACGGGAAGCACCTTGATTCCTTCTACAACAGATGCTTCGTTTGCATTGACAGACGGAACGAAGATACTGTGAAATCCGCTCTGATGTGCACTGATTGCCATCGGAAGCACACCGTTAACGTGTCTTACGTTGCCGTCGAGGGAAAGCTCACCGAGGAAAGCATAGCCTTCGGCGTTTATGTTCATCTGGTCAGAAGCGATGAGAAGGGTGATGAGGATTGCAAGGTCATAGATCGGACCTTCTTTACGTCTGTCTGCAGGTGCGAGATTTACTGTGATACGGCTTACGGGGAAGGTGAAGCCGCAGTTTTTGATAGCCGCATGAACTCTGTCACGTGATTCGCTGACGGCTGAATCGGGCAGACCTACTATCTCAAACTTAGGAAGTCCCGTGGCTATATCAGCCTCAACCGTAACGGGGAAAACCTCCATACCGTATGTGCCTAAACTGTTGACCTTTGCAAACATATTACTCACCCTCTGACATTTTAATAAAAACATTAAACCAAATTTATGCAAGTTTTTCAAGTAATTTACTTTATTTTTATTGAAGGATATTGTATAATACCCTAAATAGGTATGTTTTAACCGTTTAAATTTTTAAAACAAGGAGATTTGTTTATGCTTAAAAACATTCCCTCAGTGCTTTCGCCTGAGCTTCTTAAAACACTTATGGAAATGGGTCACGGTGATTATCTTGTAATCGGTGACGGCAATTTCCCTGCAGCAACAAATGCAAAACGCCTTATCCGTTGCGACGGTCACGGTGTTCCCGAAATTCTTGACGCTATTCTCAAGCTTATGCCGCTTGATACATACGTTGAAAATCCCGTTGGCCTTATGGATAACGGTGACCCTGAAAACCGTCCTGAAATCTGGGCAGTTTACAAGGATATCATCGAAAAGAATGAAGGCGAAAAGGGCATTGAGCTTGTTGAACGCTTTGATTTCTATGACAAGGCAAAGGGCGCTTTCGCAATCATTGCAACAGGTGAAACAGCAATCTATGCAAACATTATTCTTCAAAAGGGTGTTGTAATCAATGACTAAGAGAGTTCTTGCTTTTGACTTCGGTGCTTCAAGCGGACGAGCAATCATCGGTTGCTTTGACGGTGAGAAAATCACACTCGAAGAAGTTCATCGTTTTTCAAATGATCCCGTAAGCGTAGGCGGTACGGTTTACTGGGATGTGCTCCGTCTTTTCTACGAGATAAAGCAGGGTATCATCAAAGCACGTATGGCAGGCGGATTTGACAGCATCGGCATCGACACCTGGGGCGTTGACTTCGGTCTTATTGACAGTGAAGGCAAGCTTATGGAAAATCCGATTCACTACCGTGATGCACGTACAGTCGGTATGGTTGACGAGGCTTTCAAGACAATGCCGAGAGAAAAAATCTACGGAATTACAGGTATCCAGTTTATGGAGCTTAACACCTTATTCCAGTTGATTTCACTTAAAAAGAACAGACCGTGGATGCTTGAAAGAGCTGATAAAATGCTCTTTATGCCCGACCTTTTTGCTTATATGCTTACAGGCAAAATGTGCGCTGAGTACTCAATCGCATCCACTTCACAGATAATTGACCTTCAGACAGGCAGCTGGTCAAAGGAGCTTCTTGATGCTTTCGGAATCAAAGAGGATATTTTTGCACCTCTTGTAAAGCCGGGCACAGTTCTCGGTATGCTTGCTCCCGAGGTTTGCGAGGAGTGCGGAGTTGATCCCGTTCCCGTGATCTCCGTCTGCGGTCACGATACACAGTCGGCAATCACATCTGTACCCTGCGAGGACGGAAATTTTGCTTTCCTTTCAAGCGGTACGTGGTCACTTTTCGGCACAGAGCTTGAAAAGCCGATTGTCAACGAAACTTCACTTAATATCAATATCACAAACGAAGGCGGATTTGATGATACAGTCGGCTTCCTCAAAAATATCATCGGCTTGTGGCTGATTCAGGAAAGCAGACGTCAGTGGCAGAGACAGGGTGAGGATTATTCCTACGCTGACCTTGAAAAACTTGCTCTTGCAGCAGAGCCTTTCAAGTGCTTCATCGACCCCGACGCTCCCGAGTTTGTGCCTCATGGAAACATCCCGAAGCGTGTTCAGGAGTTCTGCGAGAAAACAGGACAGTATGTTCCGCAGACGGTCGGCGAGATTATGCGCTGCATCTACGAAAGCCTTGCAATGAAGTATAAGCTGACCTTCGAGAAGCTCTGCGAATGTACAGAGCGTGATTATCCTGTTATCCACGTTATCGGCGGCGGTACAAAGGATACACTTCTTTGTCAGCTTACAGCAAATTCCTGCAACCGTACTGTCAAGGCAGGTCCGATTGAGGCAACGGTTATGGGTAACGTCGCAGTTCAGCTTATGTCAGCCGATGCAGTTTCAGGCATCAGCGAGGCAAGAAAAATCGTTGCAGCTTCATCAGAGCTTAAGGTTTATGAACCTGCAGAAGTTGATAAGTGGGAAGAGGCATATCAGGATTTTCTCAAAATTGTGAAATGAGTATAGAGTTCCCGAAAAGAAAGAAAATTCGGCTTCAGGAATATGACTATTCAACAGCAGGAGCATATTTTATAACAATATGTGTTAGAGATAGACGGAGAATCCTATGGGATTTTGTAGGGGCGGATATTATCCGCCCGAACGATATTCGGCTGTCTAAATATGGCTTGATTGTTGAAAAGGCAATAAACAACATATCAACATACTATGAAGATATTTCTGTCGATAAATTCAGTATTATGCCTGATCACATACACCTTATAATCTCGTCAAAAGACGGGCGGATAATATCCGCCCCTACGATGTCAAGGGTAGTTGGGCAGATGAAAAGATGGGTTTCAAAAGAGGCGAAAACATCTTTTTGGCAGAAATCATATTACGATCATATTGTTCGTAATGAGAAGGATTATGAAGAAATATGGCAGTATGTTGAACATAATCCTCGTATGTGGATTGAAAAATATCAGAGCCAAACCGAAAGGTTGGAAATAAAGTAAATTAATCTGAAAGGATGATATTATAATGGCAGAAAACAGATTGATCGGCGATTATCCCGTAATCGGTATTCGTCCGGTAATTGACGGCAGAAGAGGACCTCTTAAGGTTAGAGAAGGTCTTGAAGATCAGACAATGGGTATGGCGAAGGCTGCTAAGAAGCTTTTCGAAGAAAACCTTCGTTACTCAAACGGCGAGCCTGTTAAGGTTGTTATCGCTGATACAACAATCGGCCGTGTTGCAGAAGCTGCAGCTTGTGCTGAAAAGTTTAAGAAAGAGGGCGTTATGATCACTCTTTCTGTTACACCTTGCTGGTGCTACGGCTCAGAAACAATGGATATGGATCCGATGACAATCAAGGGTGTATGGGGCTTCAACGCAACTGAGCGTCCGGGTGCTGTTTACCTTGCATCAGTTCTTGCTGCTCACGCACAGAAGGGTCTTCCTGCATTCGGCATCTACGGTCACGATGTTCAGGAAGCTGACGAGTCAGAAAACATTCCTGCTGACGTTGAAGAGAAGCTTCTCCGCTTCGCTCGTGCAGCAGTTGCAGTTGCTACAATGAAGGGTAAGTCATACCTTCAGATCGGTTCAATCTGCATGGGTATTGCAGGTTCATCAATCGACCCGAACTTCCTTGAGGAGTATCTCGGTCTTCGCGTTGAGTCAGTTGACGAGGTAGAAATCATCAGACGAATGACAGAAGGCATCTACGATGAGGCTGAATTCCAGAAGGCTCTCAAGTGGACAAAGGAAAACTGCAAGGAAGGCTTCGATAAGAACCCCGAGTTCGTAAGAAAGTCAGACGAGCAGAAGGAAAAGGATTGGGAATTCGTTGTTAAGATGATGGTTATCATCAAGGATCTTATGAACGGTAACAAGAATCTTCCCGAAGGCTGCGAAGAAGAAATGGTTGGTCACAACGCTATTGCAGCAGGTTTCCAGGGTCAGCGTCAGTGGACAGACTTCTATCCGAATGCTGACTTTGCAGAAGCTCTTTGCAATACATCATTCGACTGGAACGGCGCTCGTGAGCCTTACATCCTTGCAACAGAAAATGACGTTCTCAACGGCATTTCAATGCTCTTTATGAAATTACTCACAAACAGAGCTCAGATGTTTGCAGACGTTCGTACATACTGGTCAACAGATGCTGTTAAGCGTGTAACAGGCTACGACCTTGAAGGCAAGGCTAAGGATGCAGACGGCTTCATTCACCTCATCAACTCAGGTGCTTGCTGCCTTGACGCTTGCGGTGAAGTTAAGGACGAAAACGGCAACGCTCTCATCAAAGAGTGGTACAATATGACTCAGGAAGACATCGATGCTTGTAACAAGGCTACAGAGTGGTGTCCTGCTGATAACGGTTACTTCCGTGGCGCAGGTTACTCTTCACGTTTCCTTACAAAGTCAGAGATGCCTGCAACAATGATCAGACTTAACCTTGTTAAGGGTCTCGGTCCTGTTGTTCAGATCGCAGAAGGTTACACAGTAGCACTTCCTGACGAAGTTTCAGACACAATCTGGAAGAGAACAGACTACACTTGGCCCTGCACTTGGTTCGCTCCGAGATGCACAGGCGAAGGCCCGTTCAAGTCAGCTTATGACCTTATGAATCATTGGGGTGCAAACCACGGTGCGATTTCTTACGGTCACATCGGTGCTGATATCATCACACTTTGCTCAATGCTCCGTATCCCTGTAACACTCCACAACGTTCCTGACGAGAAGATCTTCCGTCCGGCTTGCTGGAATGCATTCGGCACAAAGGATCTCGAAGCAGCAGACGTAAAGGCTTGTGAAGTTTACGGTCCGCTTTACAAATAAGATAAAATAATAAAACCCGTAGGTTTCAACTGAAGCCTACGGGTTGTTTTTATAATTTACAAGAAGAATACGGAAGAGATGATGTTGGGTATACTGTAATAGTAGTAACTACTGCTGTATGCTGCTGCACTGAACATAGCAATGATGAAAGGCAAGAAGAAAACGAGTCCTACCGCAATACAGAAGCCTATGAGAGCACCTTTACCGCAGCTTTTGGCTTTGAGAGGATATTCGTCCTTCCATACAAGATATAATGCAAGTCCGATCTGATGAAAGAAAAAGCTGAGGGCAAAAAGTCCGCCGCTCGGAGCATCAGGCTTTTTTGCAGGCTGATAGTAGCTTTGCTGATAATAAGTGGGCTGCTGATAATACTGCTGGTAATACTGCTGCTGGTAGTATGTCTGCTGAGTCGCATCTGTCTGCTGTGACTGCTGCTGAACGTACTGATCAACGTAACTTCCACTGAGGTTTTCAACCGGCTGTACTATTTCTTTACACTCATCGCAGAAACTTGAAGAACCTTCCATTTCCTTACCGCATCTCATACAAGTTTTCATAGGTTTTTGCTCCTTTCAGGTTATGTCTGCATTATAAACACATTTGCATTTTTTGTCAACATAAGTGTATATATGTAAGAATACAAGGTTGAAAAAATACGCCTAAAGTGATATACTCATCCAAAAGGAGGCGGAAATGTGAAAAAAGTACTTGTGTTTATTGAGTCTCTCGACGGAGGCGGTGCTGAGGCTATACTCAGAAATACGGTTTCTGTTATCGACAAGGAAAAGTTTGATATAACTGTCGTGACGGAAACAGACAATGAACGTTACACTCAGGAAGTAAAGTCGCACGTCCGTCACCGTTCATTCACAAAAAGAAAAGGCTCAGCATTTAATACAATCATCAATAAGCTGATTATAAAATATTCGCTTCTTGCCTCTGAAAAAGCTGTAAGGGATAACCTGATAAAGGGTGACTATGATATCGAAATAGCTTTCTGCGAGGGTTATGCTACAAAGGTTATCGGCAATTCGGGAAGAAAAAACTGCAAAAAAATCGCGTGGGTGCATACTGATGTGATTAATCACCCGTGGAGCGAAGCCGTTTACGGTGGTGCTGAAAACGAAAGAAAATGCTATGAAAATTTTGATGCGATAGTCTGTGTATCTGAAACAATGAAAGAGTCTTTCATCAAAAAGTACGGAATGGCAGAAAAGGTGCACGTTGTTTATAATGTTATAAATGATGAGGAAACACTGGCTAAGGGCGATGAAAAGCTTGAGCTTGATTTACCACGACCGATATTTTCTATGGCAGGTCGTCTGACTCAGGTGAAAGGCTACGACCGTCTTGTGCGAGTTTGTGCTAAGCTTCGTGATATGGGATACGAATTTTCCGTAGCGATTCTCGGCAAAGGCGAGGAAGAAGAAAATATTAAAAAGTTAATCAGCGAAAACTCTCTTGAAGAGAGAATAAAACTTTTGGGTTTTCAGGAAAATCCGCACAAGTTTATCAGAAATTCAGATGTTTTTGTCTGCTCATCCTATGCGGAAGGCTACAGCACGGCTGTCAGTGAGGCTGTGATTCTCGGCGTACCTGTTGTTACTACAGAATGTTCGGGAATGAGAGAAATCTTTGGTGAAGAGGAATGCGGCATCATTTGTGAAAACAGTGATGAGGCACTTTTTGAAGCGATGAAAAAAGTTCTCGATGAGCCGTTACTTCTTGAAAAATTCAAAGAAGCAGAGCAAAAAAGAGCAGAATCCTTCTCGATGGCTTCACGAATCAGGGTTCTGGAGCAATTTATTGAAAATGTATAAAACTCAGCTGTTACTGTTTACACAGTAACAGCCTTTTTTTTGCAAAAGTCATTGACTGAAATTGATTATATATTGTATAATATCTCTATATGCACACGAGGAGGTTAGAAAATGATCAGAGAAATCAGATCATTTATTCTGCACAACACTTTCAAAGCCTTTATTTCTGCTGAAACTGCAGTTAAGAAATTGGGTGGCGGAAAGCTTGTAAGTAACATCTTTGATGTTGAGCCGAAGTACGTCGGCAGCAGTGTCAGAATTCTCAAAGAAACTGATGACACTACATACATCGCAAAGTATGATGCTAAGGGCAGAATTGATAATAAAAACTTCAAAATTATGGTCACAACTGACCTGCATCTGTGGGATGAGAAGGATCTCATAGATAAGTCACTTAATTTACTTGCACGTCACATTGCAGCTGAAAAGCCTGACCTTCTTCTTATCACGGGCGATGCAATCCTGACGGAGTATCAGCAGCTTGACTGCATTCAGTTCGGCAGATTTATGGAAAAAATGGGTGTATACTGGGCATACTGCTTCGGCAATCACGAGGCACGCACCGAAAAGGAATTCCATAAATACTTTATGCTCAAAAATATCGAGAGCTTCCCACACTGTCTTTCAAAGTTTGGTGATCCTGAGCTTTTCGGCTTCGGAAACTTCAAGATAAATATTATGAATTCCGACAACACAATCAAGCAGAGTATCTTTATGTTTGACTCAGGCCGTGATGCAATTCCCGAGCACTGTGAGGCTCACGGTGTTCCGACTGATCTTAAGGGTTATGATTTCATCAAGCAGGGTCAGATCGACTGGTATAAAAACAGCATAAAAGAGCTTGAGGCTGAGTACGGCAAGTTCAAGTCAATGGTGCTTATGCATATTCCTATCAAGGAGTATGAGGAGGTTGCAAAGCCTGACGGAAACGGAAACTACATCCCGACAGGTGAGGCAGAAATCCTCTTCGGCGAAATGCGTGAGGACGTAGGCTCGTCAGCTTATAACAGCGGACTTTTTGATGTCATAAAGGAACTCGGAAGCACACACGCTGTCTTTTCCGGGCACGATCATCTCAACGATTTCTGCGCGCTGTATAAGGGAGTTTACCTTGTTTATGCACAGTGCAGCGGATACAATACATACACAGCAGGTGAGAGATTCGGCTGGCCTGAAGAAAAATGGGTTCAGGGCGTTACAGTAGTTAACGTTGCAAAGGATGGCTCGCTTACATTTAAACAAAGATTTAACAGAAATTACCTCTGAGAAAGGAAAGGTGCGAAGTGAAACCTTATATTTTAAAACCACACCTTACAAGAAAAATTACATTTATGAAAAAGGACGATGCACGTGTTCCGAAGGCTCTTTTTGAGACTGTGAACACAGCTCCCGACCTTAAGGGCTTCCCGTATCCTCTTCCCTCAAAGAAGAGCGACTATACCTGTTTTGCTGAAGGCAACAATGGTGTAATGTGGTACGGTGCAAAGACCGGTCTTACACGTTACGATGCAAAGGCTGAGCGTCCGGAAGACATTATTATGTTCTTCAGCGCTCACAAGCATCTTGACAACAACAATGTTGATGCTCTGCTTGCAGATGGTGACAACATCTGGGTTCTCAACGGTGACAGCGTTTCTTACATTGAAATGATTATGCTCACTTGCGAAGAACGTGGCGACCTTCTCAGAGAGGAATCACACAAGTATGTTATGCGCCGCGGTATGATCTGCCATATGAACACAAAGGAGCCGAAGAAGATTGAAACAGCTCTCGGCTACACAGCTTGTGACAATGACGGTACATTCACAGGTGACCACTTTGTCGGCGAGGTTTACAGATACGCTGTTCTTAAAAGAGAACTCGGCGAAGACCACCCGAAGACAATCGAAGCAAGAAAGTTTGCAACCCTCGCATCTGAGGCTATGCTTCTTCTTACATATGTTCACGGCAGAGAGGAAGGCTTTATTGCGCGTTCTTACCATGTAACAGGCGAACCTCTTCCTGATGACGGTCATTTCTATCAGAGAAAAGGCAACGTTGCAGTTTGCTGTGAAACAAACGAATCAAAGAAAACAGGCAGAGTAGGCGAGGAAGTGCCCTGCGGATATCCTATCCCCGAGCGTCTTGCAAAGCTTTACCGTGATCTCGGTTATACAGATGACGATGTTGCATATAAGGCAGACACAAGTAGTGACGAGGTTACAAACCACTTCCTCCACTACCGTATCGCACACGATATTCTCGGCGAAGGCGATCCCGAGCTTGATGAGCTTATCAAGGATTCCTGCCGCAGAACAATGACTCATATCATTAACGGTAAATTTGAATTCCTTGAACATTCAGGTAAGCCGACAACCTGGGCAAAGTGGAGTAAGCGTTACTTCGCACAGGCAGGATCAGGCTATGTTGATGCTCCGCTTAATTCAGCTGAGCTTCTTATGTACCTCAAGGTTACAATGCACGTAACAGGCGAAGAGGGTATCTGGAAGGAAACTTACGATGCTCTTATCGCTGACGGATATGCAGAGCTTACAACAAAGCACTTTGACCGTTTCTTCCACGGTGCTATGAGCGTTGGTGCTTCACCTGAAGAGGATCTTATGTACGGTGATAACCTTCTTGCACTTGCAACCTTCTGGATGCTTTGTACTCTTGAAGAGGATGCAGAGCTTCTTGAGATTTACCGTAACTCTTTCAAGAGCTGGTCAAATACACTTCTTCGTGAGGTACAGCCCGGTTATGCATTCCCGATGCTTATCAGCTGTCCTGACATCGAGCTTGATTTCGAAAGAATGGCAGACTGGTTCTACCGTCACGAAATTACAAGACTTGCAGCTCTTGTGAAGCTTGACCGTCACGATGTACCTGTAAAGAGACTTCGTCACGGCGTTGAAGATGTTGATAAGGAGATGTCAGTTCTTCTTATGCCTGATGAACGTTCAACAGAAAAATTCGACATAAACCCGTTCCAGTATCTCCCGTACAGTGACGCAAGAAACTCTCACTTTGAGGGTTGCTACCCGTACACATTTGCTTATTGGGTAGGTAGATATTATGGCTTGATTGCAGAGGAGGGACAGAAATGAGCAAGATTGCAGTATTAAATGAGTTCAGCGTTGAGGCTGTAAGAGATGCACTTCAGAAGCTTGACGATTTCAAAAAGCTTATTGTAAACGGTCTTACCGCTTTTGAGCTTAATGAGCTTGAAAAGATTGACCCTGTCCTTTTTGAGGCTGTGGCAAAGCAGATTAAAAACGAAAGATGGTATCCGTCAGTAGGTATGTGGATGGCTGATGACAGCGATATGTCAGAAGAAAAGCTTATCCGTAACGTGCTTTACTCAACAAGATATTTCAAGGATAAGTTTGACAAGGAATACAAAGTTTTCCAGGGCGCAAAGATTTATAATGATGCTTTCGTTCAGGTAATTTATACAGCAAACTTTGATGCTTGTGTGCTTGACAGCGAGACAGAAAACTATTGGCTTGACAATGCGGCTTACACAAGAACACTCGTATATTCAGGTCTTGAAAAGGTTGATATCAACGATATCGATGATGAATTCATCAAGGCAAATGACTTCGAGTCAATCGAAGACGAGGTTATGTCTGTTTACCAGACAGACCTTGATCTCAAGAGCGTTAAGCAGCCTGTATATGCAGAAAATGCAACTGATACTGAAAAGAAGCTTCTTGAAGCAGAAGCAATCTGTGTTCAGAGTGGCAAAAACGTTCAGGAAGAAATCAAAAACTGCTGGATTTCACTCTTTATGGGTGAGGATGAGGTTGCAGTTGATGTAGCTGAAACAATCATCGGCGACAGCAAGGTTGACTATGATTTCATCAAGTTCAACAGCGATGAAGTTAAGGTTGTTGAACTCAAGTATACTGAGGATGCAACAGGCGATGTAGTTATCCGACTTAAGGAAACAGCAGGTAAGGAAAAGGCTCTCACAGTAATGTGTGATGCAATTGATGCAGGTTTCCGTGCAGAGATTCTTCCCTACGAGCTTCAGACATTCCGCGTGAATGCAGAAGGATTTGTAGAAGAGACTCCTATAAGCGAATAAAAATAAAACCTACGAAGCGTAAACTTCGTAGGTTTTTTTATACTATCGTGCCGCCGCCGACAACTATGTCACCGTCGTAGAAGACGACTGCCTGTCCCGATGCAATAGCACGCTGAGGCTCGTCGAAAACTACGCTGACATCACCGTTTTGAAGAGGTGAAATTGTCGCGTCGGTTTCTTTTTGCTTGTATCTTACCTTTGCCTTTACTCTCATTGGCTCAGTCAGCTTATCAATTGAGATGAGGTTGACGTCCGTTGCCGTCAGGGTGCAGGAGAAAAGGTCATCGTTTGAGCCGAGGACAACCTCGTTTGTGCTGAGGTTTTTGCCGACAACATAATAAGGCGCCTTTGCAGCAATTCCGAGTCCCTTGCGCTGACCGATGGTGTAATTGATAATACCCTTGTGCTGAGCGATCACGTTACCCTCGAGGTCAACGAAATTTCCGTTTTCAAACTTGAAGCCGCACCAATCCTCGATGAACTTCGCATAGTCTCCGTCAGGCACAAAGCAGATGTCCTGACTGTCAGGCTTGTCAAAGTTTATAAAGCCCTGCTCTTCAGCAATTTTTCTTGCCTCGTCCTTGCTCATCGAGCCGAGAGGGAAGAGAATGTGACTGAGCTGCTCCTGAGTTAAGGAATAAAGCACATAGCTCTGATCCTTTGACTCATCAGCGGCTTTTTTCAGAAGATAGCGTCCGCTTTTTTCGTCAAATTCATTGATTGCATAGTGCCCTGTAACAACGTAATCGTAGCCGAGTGATTTTGCTTTTTTCACAAGCTCTGCAAATTTGATGTAACGGTTGCAGTCGATACACGGGTTAGGTGTTCTTGCATTGCGGTAAGCATCAACGAAACGTGAAATTACGTGCTCTTTGAAATCGTCGGAATAGTTGTAAACATAGTAAGGCATACCGAGCTTTTCGGCAACGCTTCTTGCGATTTCAATATCTTCGCTTGAACAGCACGAAGCCTCTTTCTGCGCCTCGGTGTCGTCAGAGTGGAGCTTCATCGTTGTACCTGCAGTTTCGTAGCCCTGCTGAGTGATTATAAAAGCAGCGACGGAGCTGTCAACTCCGCCACTCATGGCAATCATAGCCTTTTTCATATTTTTAACCTCAGTGTCCGCAGGATTCGCAGTCGTCACAATGTCCGCCGCAACCGCTGATAAGTGAGGGGTCAAACTCAATGCCGTTCTTTGTGTAGTAGTCTGCAAGAGCAGCCTTAACAGCCTGCTCAGCGAGAACTGAACAGTGGATCTTTGCCGGCGGAAGACCGTCAAGAGCTTCAACAACAGCCTTGTTGCTCAGCTGAAGAGCGTCCTCGATCTTATGTCCTTTGATCATTTCTGTTGCCATTGAGCTTGTTGCTATCGCAGAAGCACAGCCGAATGTGTTGAATTTAACGTCAACGATAATGCCATCCTCAATTTTGAGGTAGATTTTCATAATATCTCCGCACTTTGCATTACCAACCTCACCGATGCCGTCTGCATCGTCCATTTTGCCGAGGTTGCGCGGATTTTCAAAATGGTCCATAACCTTTGCACTGTATGCCATGGTTAGTTTTCTCCTTTCATAATCTTTTCCCAGACGGGTGACATATCACGGAGTCTGTTCACCACGAGGGGAAGCTGTTCGATTATATAATCAATTTCTTCTTCTGTGTTGTATTCGCTCAGAGAGAGTCTGAGTGAGCCGTGAGCGATTTCGTGAGGAAGACCGAGTGCAAGAAGCACGTGGCTCGGGTCAAGTGATCCTGAAGTACAGGCAGAGCCTGATGAACCGCAGATTCCCTTAAGGTCAAGGTAAAGAAGAAGTGATTCGCCTTCGATACCCTCAAAGCAGAAGCTTGTGTTACCGGGGAGTCTTGCCGAGCGACCGCCGTTTACTCTTGTACGGGGGATAACCTTTACGATTTCGTCAATGAGCTTATCGCGAAGTGCGCTTACGTAAGCGATATTCTTGTCCATTTCAGTGCAGCTCTTTTTAAGAGCAGCAGCTGTAGCAGCTATTGCGGGAGTGTTTGTTGTGCCGGGACGCTTGTTCCTTTCCTGAGCACCACCCTGCATAAAGCTGATGAGAGGAATTCCCTTACGGCAGTAAAGAACGCCGATGCCCTTAGGTCCGTGGAACTTGTGAGCAGAAAATGAAAGCATATCAATGTTCTGCTCCTTCACGTTAACGGGAAGGTGGCCGACAACCTGAACTGCATCCGTGTGGAAGTAAATTCCTTTTTCCTTACAGAATGCACCGATTTCTTCGATGGGCTGAACTGTGCCGATTTCGTTGTTTGCAAACATAATCGTAACAAGGCAGGTTTCGTCCTTGACAGCTTTTTTGAATTCGTCAATGCGAACGTAACCATCCTCGTGAACATCGAGATATGTTACTTCAAAGCCTTCTTTTTCGAGCTTCATCAATGTATGAAGAACAGCGTGATGCTCAAATGAGGTTGAAATAATATGTTTTTTGCCTTTTTTTGCACCAAGACGTGCAGCGTTTGTGATTGCCCAGTTGTCGGACTCTGTACCGCCTGATGTGAAATAAATTTCATTGACATCAGCACCGATGCAATCAGCAATATCCTGTCTTGCCTGAAGTACGACGTCAGCGGCAGCCTGTCCGGAGTGATGCATACTTGAAGCGTTGCCGTAATTGTCCTTAAGACAGCTCACCATAACGTCAAGAGCCTCGGGGCAGAGAGCTGTTGTTGCAGCGTTATCAGCATAAACAGTTTTCATAAAAATCACCTGACTTTCTTTGGATTTAAGCAAAGTTGAAAGCTGTGACTAAATCCTATTTATGGTATTATACCATTCTAAGAAATTATACTATATCAGATAGTCTTTTTCAACTTTTAATTGATAGAATTAACTGCCTCAAAAGCAGAAAAAACTGTCTAATTTTGCCTTAAAATCATATAAAAATATATTGTTACAGTACTTTACACAAAAAATGTGGTCGAATAAAGTAAAAGTTTGTTATTCAAAAATTTGTATATTGTGTTATAATATTCAACGTTGATTTTGTAAAAAAGGAGAAAAAATGTGGCAGAAAATAAGATGGGCGTTATGCCCGTAAACAAATTGATTATTAATATGTCCTTGCCGATGATGATTTCAATGCTTGTCCAGGCTTTGTATAATATCGTCGACTCGGTTTTCGTAGGAATGATAAGTGAGCAGGCGCTGACTGCTGTTTCACTCTGCTTCCCTGCACAGAACCTTATGATTGCTGTTGCAACGGGTACAGGTGTCGGTATCAATGCGCTTTTGTCGCGTTCACTCGGTGAAAAGAACTTTGAAAAGGCTAATAAGCTTGCAAGTAACGGTGTTTTCCTTGCTGTTGTCAGCTCAATGGTTTTTGTGCTGTTTGGTTTATTCGGCACAGAACCTTTTATGCGCTCACAGACAGGCGTTGAAGAAATTGTAAGATACGGAACAAATTACCTTCGCGTGTGCTGCTGTGCTTCACTCGGCATTTACCTTGAAATCACTTTCGAAAGACTTCTTCAGTCGACGGGCAGAACAATGCTTACGATGTGTACACAGGGCGTCGGTGCTATTATCAATATTATCCTTGACCCGATATTCATTTTCAGCTCTGAGGATTCCTTCCTCGGGTTCGGATTTGGTATGAGTGTAACAGGTGCTGCTGTTGCGACCGTTGCAGGTCAGATTGTCGCGGCAATACTCGCAATCGTTCTCAATGCGAAGAAGAATCCTGAAATTCAGGTGAGCTTCAAAAAGTTCCGTCCTGATGCAAAGCTCATCGGTCAGATTTATAAAATCGGTGTCCCCTCAATCATTATGGTCGCAATCGGTTCGGTTATGACCTACTGTATGAATAAAATTCTGATTTTGTACACGCCCGGTAAGGAAACAGCGGCAACTGTTTTCGGTGCTTTCTTCAAGCTTAACAGCTTTATCTGTATGCCGATTTTCGGTCTTAACAACGGTGTTATTCCGATCATTGCATATAACTACGGTGCAAAGAAAAAGGATCGAATGCTCAAAACTATCAAGCTTGCAGCAGTTTATGCAGAAATCTTCAGTATATCAGGTGCTATACTGTTTCTTACAATTCCCGATAAGCTTCTCGGCTTCTTCAGTGCATCTGAGGCTATGCTTGAAATCGGTGAACCTGCTCTGAGAATAATCGGTTCAAGCTTCATTCTTGCGGGTATTTGTATTGCACTCGGTGCGGCATTCCAGGCACTCGGAAAGAGCTTTTTCTCAATGATAGTTTCGCTCATCCGTCAGCTTGTGGTGCTTACTCCCGTTGCTTTTTTACTCGCACTGTACGGTCAGAAAATCGGCAATCCCGATCTTGTCTGGTTTGCATATCCTGTTGCTGAACTGACATCTCTCACAGTTTCGATAATCTGCTACATACACCTTCACAAAAAGGTTATTTCTAAGATAAAATAACACAAGTGCTGTCTCTCTTTTGAAGACAGCACTTTTTTAATGTCAAAGTAAACGAAATATTATAATTTTTTTATGGAAAATACAGATTGAATATGTATATAGAAAAATGATATACTCTTTTAGTAAAATAAAGAAAAAGGAGAGAGGGCATGGCGACTAAAACTGTTACAACTCAAAACGAGAAACACGTCAAAATGAAAGAATTTATACTTTATCTTGTCGGTGTTTTCTTCTACACAAATATGACAGGTATGATCGGATCGTACAGAAACGCATATCTTGTCAACGTTCTTCAGGTTACTGATGACCAGGGAACTGTATTCAACACACTTACGGGTGTTATAGGATTTGTACTTAATTTCTTTGTCGTTATGTATATCGACACAAGAAAACCCGGAAAGGGCGGAAAATTCAAACCGCTTGCGATGCTTGTGGCTGTGCCGATGGGTGTTTTACTGATGCTTTCATTCTGGACACCTCCGGGGCTTACAGGCATATGGATGATGACATATATCGTCACAATTGCTGTTTTGTGGGGTGTTATGTGTAACTTTGGCGGCTCAATCAATATGGTTGCCAATGTTATGACACCAAATATGAAAGAGCGTGACAATGTTCTTTCGTTCAGAAGTATTTCTTCAGCAGTCGGCAACTCTGCTCCGCTTGTAATTGTTCTTGTCATCGGTCTTATATGGAAAGACAATGAAGGTTTACAGTACATAATCGGTGCAGGGCTCTGCGGTGTTGTTGGCATTATTACGGTTCTTCTCGGTATGGGTGCCGTAAGAGAAAGAGTGCCTTACACAGCTGAGAAAAAGAATCCTATCGTCGGTTTCGGTGATGTTCTCAGAAATAAATATGCGTGGGTTATCATTGCTTCAGAATTCCTCAAAAGCTTCAGAAATATTGCAACCTATATGGGACCGTTTCTTGCGGCAGCACTCCTCGGTTCGACTTCAAAATTCCTTCTTTTTGGTCTTCCGACGGGTATCGGTACGGCAGTCGGTATGCTTATAATCAACTTCCTTTTGAAAAAATACAATTCAAAGGTACTTTATATCGCAAGTGGTATTTATTCGATAATTGTCAATGTTGCAGCTTTCGGTGTAGGTTATATCTATTTCAACAATCCGAAGCCTGTTTTGCAGATTGTCTTCATCGCTTTTCTTTTCCTTATAGGCTTACAGTTCGGTGCTTCAAATCTTCTTCCGTCAATGTTCCAGGCTGACGTGCTTGAAGATATGGAGGTTAAGACAGGAAAACGTCTCGACGCTTCACTTCCGTTTGTTATCTCAATTGGAACACTCATCAGCGGAACTGTTGCAAGTGCACTTGCACCTCAGGTTCTTTACGGCGACAATTCAATCATACATTATATTCAGCCGACGGATCTGGATCCGAATCCTGAACAGGAGCTGAAAACGAAAATTCTTCTGCTTTTCTTCTATACGATTGTACACGGTATTATGATGTTCCTTGCAGGTGTGCCGTTCTTCTTCTATAAGCTCACAGGCAAAACAAAAGAAGAGGTTCACAATAAAGTACTTGCACAAAGAGCAAAGAGCGAAAAGAAATAATAAAAACGGTAAATGCATTCAGTGCATTTACCGTTTTCTTTTTGCTGATTACTGAAGAGGAAAAAGAGTGAATCTTCCGATGCTTGGTGTAAGTAAAGCTGCAACCATATTTGCAAGGTCTTTTGCAGGCATACGTTCTTCGTGGTTAAGCCACTTCCAGACGACAGATGTCATACCTGCCGTTGCAAACTGTGTGCAGTAATTTACGATTTCGTTTGACGGCTCAGATGTCATATTGATAAATCTTTCAACGTATGAAGTAAGAGTTTCACCAACGCTGAAGCCACTGTTTTCACTGAGGACAACAAGGAACATTTCTCTGCGTTCTTCGATGTAAGTAAAAGCATCATTCAGGATGTCCTTCATCCAGGTTGAGCTTAACTGATGAGATTTGACTATCTGTGTGATGTCATTACCGATGTCGTTGAGTATATCGTTGAAAAGCTCAAACTGTGAATCATAATGATGATAAAATGTGCTGCGGTTAATGTCTGCTGTTTCGCAGATTTTTTTTATACTTATTTCGTGAATAGGCCTATCTTTCATTAATTCAATAAGACTTTGTTTGAGAAGTTCTCTTGTCATTTTTGCTCTTCTGTCTAAAGATTTAGTTGGCATATACATCCCTCCATCCGAATTATGGGCTTATTTTACCATAAATTTCTGAGAAAATCAACACCGTGTACGATAAATATATCAGTGATGCATAAATATTACAGTGGTGAAAATCGTGCAATATGAATAAAAAACTACAGCGAGTCTATGTTTCAGACTCGCTGTACAGGTTTATATTCGATTCAGACAAAATCCCAGACAGAGTGAATTTCTGTGGAAATCTGCAGGGTAATGAGAGCATCCATTGAGTTTATTTTGCCGTCACGGTTGATATCAGCAGCTTTTTGTTCAGCCTCGCTGAAGGTTACAGTCTGAACATTGTACTGAAGGATGAGCAGGGCATCCATAGAGTTTATCTTGCCGTCACCGTTAATGTCAGCTGTTCTCGGACCGCCTCCGACGTAAACATAGACGGTTTCGCTGTAAAGACCTGAATCAGAGCTGAGTTCAAGACGTGTATAACCCGGCTGAAGGGCAGTGACTGTCTTGCCGTCAAAGCTGATAATATTTTCGTCAAAGCTGTAATTTAAACGGAAGTCGTCAG
>JAXJUJ010000241.1:0-14520 GCA_036309125.1 Acutalibacteraceae bacterium
AAGGCTGACGCCTTACGAGGTTTTTTCATAAAGTATAAGCGGGAAAGGACAACTTTAAACCTATTAAATCCCTAGTTTACACCGCCCAAGGCTTTTTATCATTATACGTTTGCTTCTAGATATTCTACTACGTCTTTAACAGTGATAAGAGTAGGAAGAATTCTGTCAGGAATTGTGATTTCATACTTTTCTTCGATAAGGCAGATCATATCGAAAAGTTCAAAAGAGTTGAGGCCGAGATCTGATGTAAGAACATCATCAGGATTAACCTCTGTGATACGGCCGTCTGTGTAATCCTGGAGCATTTCAAGTAAGTCGTTTCTGATATCCATTGTCATTTTCCTTTCTTATTTAGAGGCTGCAGCTTTTTCTTCGTTACGCTTACGCCAAATTTCATTATATATTTCTTCTGTTGCAAGTGAAACCTTGGTAACTGAGAATTCCTCAGCGTGTGGATATACATACCAGGTGTCATCAAGAGTATTAAGATCGATACAGTCCTTATACTGACCAAAGCGGTAATTGTACTCAACATGAACAGCATACTGTCCTGCTGAATCAATCTTCATTTCAAACGGTTTTCCGTCATAATCCTTAATACCTGTAACAGTGAAACCGTTCATATCATGAACAATCTTTCCGTTACCAAGACGTACATAGCCCTTAGAGTTCGGAAGATCATTTACGTGACATTCGCTTTCAAAACGATATGTACCTGCAAGAACCTCTTTCTTTACCTGTTCACGTTCCCACTTGTACCAGTCACTTGCAAACTTAAACTCTGTATCACCCTTATCGGCAACGAGTTCACCGTATTCATTAAGTGTCCATGACTTTCCGCAATGCTCACAGAAAATCTTAGTACCTTTTGAATTCATTTTGAATTCAGTCATACAGCTCGGGCACTGATAAAGTACCTTGTGAAGACCTTCAGCACGCTTTCTGTAAGACATTTTTACTCTGTTTTCGCTCTGCCAACGGAAGTCATCGTTGTACATTGCTTCTCTGCACTTAGCAGTAATTTCATCAGGAGTCATAGTCTTGATTTCGTCAGGTGTGAGGATCTGCTCCATAGTTGTATGTAAACCTGTGACAAATCTCTTCTTATGATCACCCCAGAACGGATCATAAATATGATGTCCTTTACAATTGAGAACAACAACGGGAACCTTATGGTGCTTGATGAGCTGACCGATAGCATCGGGAATAACCTCAGTAACACCGCAAAGTGAATATCTTGCCTCAGCGTAAATACCGAAAATCTGGTTCTCTTTAAGAGCCTGTCTTGCAACTCTGAGCAAGCTGATATCAGCAGTATACTTTCTCTTGGGCACCGTACCCGCAATACGAAGAAGATACTCTCTGCCGATATAGTCATCAACAGCTGCCGGATGAATTGCTCTGTAAGGAGCGATTGCGCACATCATAACATAAAAATCATAAAAAGAGTTATGGTTACACAACATAATATACGGAGGTTTAAGACCTTCCATTCTGATTTTTTCTATTTTTTCAAGATGATGTGCTCTTCTGATATTACAATAAGCCCAAACAGCGGGAAGTAAATAAGCACGTGTTTTAACAACAGGTTTGTTGATGTCAAATTTCTTTGTTTCGGGTGCGCCACCACGGACGTACTTGCCGTATTCTTTTGACACTACACATACACCTCCATTTTAACATTTCAATAATTATACCATAACATTTAGCAACAAATCAACTGTAAATCAAAAAACCTATAATTTGGACAAAAAACAATAGAAAACATATAATTCTTTATATAAATTAAAACAAATTCCATGGAAATTTATCTTTTTCAGGCTCAGAAAAAAAGGAAACCTCTTCATTATTGAATGTAAATGCAATTTCATTCGACCACAGTGCCACTGTGCATCGGTTATCCTTACTGCCATACTTTCCATCACCTATCAAAGGCATTTTCCGTGAAGCAAACTGAACTCTGATCTGATGGGATCGACCCGTGTAAAGCAAAACTTTTACAAGAGACATATTATCCTTGCTTGCAATAAGCTCATATCCTAATTTTGCTTTTTTGACACCCTTTCGTTCTCTCTTGACAACATAGCTTTTATTTTTAGAAGAGTCTTTAAAAAGCAAATCTTCAAAAAAGCCGCTTTCCTCTTCAGGTTTTCCCGAAACTACTGCAAGATAACGTTTTTTAAAGCTTCCGTCAGTAATCTGTTTTGACAACTGAGCCGCAGTCCTTGAGTTTTTGGCAAAAACCATTGTTCCGCCTACAGCGGTATCCAGCCGATGAACAGGAAAAATATCAGAACCGGTCTGCTTGGCGAGTATTTTCACCATATCCTCTGCCCTGTCATTCTGTGATGCTGTCCCTATTGGTTTAATACATACAATAAAATCGTTATTTTCAAAAAGTATGTCAATCATCATTTATACACTCTGCAAGTTTTTCCGTTATCTTTTTAAGCTTTGCCATTTCTTTGATCAATGCGATAATCTGCATCGCATTTGCTCCGTTTTTGATTTCTTCCGATGCAGAATTCATAAGAACCTTAAGATCTTCAATTCTGCATTTGAGTGATTCTTTTTCTTCCGGAGGCATTGTCTTTCCCTTTTTCTTATTTTTATGAGCCTGATTGAGAATCTTCTCAATTTCTGAAATCTCATCAGTAAGATCAGATAAATTCTCAACACCGAGAGCTCTTCCGTTTTCATCTCTGATAATCATAAAATTCACCAACCTAAAAAACAAGCACAGAAGCGAATCTGTGCTTGAATATCATTTAATTATTTCTGTTCCTGAAGGAACTTGAAGCTGAGTGCTCCTGTTTCTTCGCTGAGCTTTGCAACAGCATCATTAAGTGCATCCTTGTTATATACAACGGACTTAACTTCGTTACCTTCAGCGTCAAGATACATATAATACATATATGCACCCTTGAAGTAGCCGAGCTTTTCACGCATCATCTGCATAATGTCAGCAGGAACACCAATATATGCAGCAGCCTCTTCTTCAGTAAGATAATCAGTACTTTCAGCTACAGCTGCTACTGTGTCAGCAGGTTCTGCAGAACCGTTTCTGCCGACAAGTGCATATGTAAGGCAAAGTGCAGCAACGCAGATAACTGCTACTACAGAGGAAATAATTGTGTTTTTCATTATTAAAACTCCTTATTTTTAAATTAACGTAATCATAATAACATATATAAATTTATATTTCAATCATTTTTGAAATAATTTATTTCAAACAAAAAAAGAGAGCTGTTTAACAGCTCTCTTGATTATTATTTAGTTTAAATAGCTAGTATGTCGGACTCACGCCTTTTCATTATACTATTAGAATAAACTGATCAGTACTTCGGACTCACACCTTTACATTTACTTTTTATTTTCAGTTTAAACGCTAGATGTACATGTCACTCACTCTCTTTCGAGATTATTTTCAAAATAAGTGTTATTTGAACATCGTACTCACTCTCTCTAAATTTTTAAAATTCAGATCAACTTCAGATGTGCATCGGTATCACTCTCTTAAGTAAATTTTTATCTCTCGAAATTACTTGTACATTTCAACTCACTCTTTCAGTTTTAAAAGATATGAATTTTCAGTTAGGTTAATCATACGATTGCCTGCTATGTAATGTGGGCGTTCCCACTCGCTTACCGCCGGCAACCTGTTGGTAATCTTTTATGATAAACTCATCTGTCAGGCTTCTTCACGCCACTTTAAATCCGATTACAACTCAGGTGCAGCGGTCCTATTAAATTGTGACTCTGTAGAGTTCATTGGACTCGCCTCCCTCTTCACATCTCTCATGTGTTATTTTTTGTATTTCCCTTGGTTCGCCTTTATATTAGCACGTATTTTCACACTTGTCAATAGTTTTTTTGAAAAAAAGTTGATAATTTTTATATATATTGACTTAATTTCAATTTATCTTGACTAATCGGTCAAATATGAGTAAAATATATCTGTTAGAGATTAATATTATAAGGAGGTATTCATATGACTGAAGAATTCAACCCTGATCTGGTAAGCGTTGTTGACGAAGACGGCGTTGAACATATTTTCGAAGAACTCGACAGAATCGAGACTGACACATCCAGATATGTTGCTCTTCTCCCCGTTTTCGATGAAGCAGAAGATATCCTGGATGATGATGGTGAAGTAATCATTCTCAAGGTCGAAGAGGATAAAAACGGTGAAACATATCTTTGTCCTATCGAAAACGCAAAAGAGTTTGACGAGGTTCAGGCTATTTTTGAAGAAAGACTCAACGAGCTTTACGGCGACGAAGCCTGAGACTGACCCTTCCGGTATTTCCACCCTGCCTTGTGCGACAAGGTACAGTCTATATTAACCCTACAATTGTATCTACGGGAGCTTATCTCCCGACGCGGATTGCAGACCTCCCGCCCTGCGGACGAAGGGAGCGTGAACCGTTGGGGAAGCACCCACCTGCTTTAAATGCAGGTTACTATCGGCTGTATCCGGCTTGGCGGGGTTTTCAAATGCAAATCCCTGAAACAACCTTAATTTATGGGTGATAAAAGTGTTAAGAATTGTAAAAGCGCAGTTGCTTGACGTTGTTCCTTTGGAAATAGGTTTTATTTACGCTCAGCGTGCCAAGCTTCCAAACGGACAGGAAACTGTTGCATTTTTTGTATATGACCAGGATGGTGACAGAACACTTCCTGTAAAGATAAAAACATATCTCGAAGCTAAATTCGGACTTCAATACCGTGAAATCGCAAAGAAACTGGGAAATTACATAGCATGTGACGCTGCAGTTCTCAAAAGTAACGGTGTAGTAACTCTTTTCGATGACGGCAATATGAATATTTTTGATTCTGACGGATCGATCGCTATGCAGGAAAAGCTTGTATATCAGAATTGCCCCATCAGAAGCCTTGCGATGGACGGCAACTGCTTCTGGTGTGTTGTTCCGGACAGAAACTCAATAGTTAAATTTTCCCCCATTGAAAAGCGTGTTATGCTCAGAATCGGTGGCGGTGCTTCAGTTGCTTTTCAGCGTCCGGTTTCTATTTTTAAGCACGAAGATAAGCTTTACGTCTGCAATGAATACAACAACGAAATCCGTACTATAAACCTCAATGACTATTCTGTAAAAGACTACATCTCATTTAAAGAACCGTTAAAAAAATATTTCCGTGTAGGATTTATGGAATATGTTGTTTTGGAGTCAGGCATTTACTGTATCGAGCCAAAAGATAAATAACAAAAAAAGGAACTTGCATTTTTGCAGGTTCCTTGATTTTTAGGGACAATATAATACAGGTGATTATTTTGACAAAAATCGGATTCAGAGAGTACTTTACTGTTTTCTGCTTCGGCGGAGTAATTTACGGACTCGTTGAAGTCGTGACACGAGGTTACACACACTGGTCTATGGTCCTGACCGGGGGGCTTGCTTTTCTGCTGATTCATCTTGTAAACATCAGAATGAAAAACAGCAGTCTTATACTCAGATGTCTCGCAGGATGTGGGATAATAACATTTCTCGAATTCACGGTCGGCTGCATTGTGAACCGCGCTTTTCATATGAACGTCTGGGACTATTCGGGACAGAAATTCAATCTTTTAGGTCAGATATGTCCTTTGTTCTCAATGATGTGGTTTCTGATATGCATTCCGGCGGTATTTCTCTCATACACTCTAAAAAAGAATTTATGACAACAACGTGCTGAGATCTGTAAACTCGGCACGTCTTTTTTCGTCAGCAAGACTTGAATATGAAAAATACGCTGCTCCGTAACAGTCCGGGCTTTCTGACAGAATCTCAAGCTGTCTGTCAATTATGCCTTTTCCTGCATCCCATTCCTCGTCGCTTTCATTGACCTTGTAAGCAGCCAGACCATACATCATTTTCACTTCAGTGCACTTGTGTATACTCTGCCAATCTTCTACAGCTTCATCAAACGGCAAAAAATCATTTTCAAAGCCGTAGTAAAGCTGCGGTATTATCCAGTCAGCATACCCTTCAGAAGAGCACCAAAGCTCAACATCTGCAAACTGCTCATCATAATTATTCTGAATATTTCCGGCAGGACTTATGGAAAATATGCACTCTTCTTTTTCCCCTTTGACAGTGTTATGCATCTGTGAAACAAGGGCTGATACCGTATCAAGCCTCCACTCATTAAGAGGTAGTTTTCCTCCATCGGATACGTATTTTTTATAGAAAACTTCATCAACATACTCATCTGCTGACGGATAAAAATAGTCGTCAATATGAATTCCGTCAACGTCATAGTTTCTGATAATCTCCCGCACACCGTCCAGAACAAGTCTTTGCGCCTGAGGAGATGCCGGTGAAAAATAAATTCCGCCGTTGACAAAAACAACGTCACCACTTTTGTTTTCAATCCATTTATGAGCAGGATGATTATCTGCAAGAAGCGAAACATCGTCATTGAATGCTACCCTGAACGGATTTATCCACGCATGTATCTTAAGATCTTTTTCGTGTGCAAGGTTTATACATATTTCAAGCGGATCATAAGAAACTGCTTTCCCCTGCTCACCCGTAAGGTAATATGTCCACGGAAAAATATCAGATTTATAAAAGCTGTCAGCACACGGTCTGACCTGCAGGAATACCGTATTGATCCCCCACGACACACAATTATCAAGCATCGCTTCAAACTTTTTTCTGAAAGACTGCTCAGTGCCACCGTTTTCGTTGACCATACTCAGTTCATCGTAATAAATCCATACAGCAGAAATCTGCGCAGTTTCAGTTACGGTATCTTCTTTTGGTTCAGTTTGCTGTTCCTGCACAGGTGTACAACCTGACAGAAGCACAACTATTGCTATAAAAAGTATGATAATCCTTTTCATTTGACCCTCACTTGACTGATGTGTTAGAATATCAGTATATTAATATTTTGAAACGGAGAAATTTATGAGAAATATCGCCTCGATATATCTTTTGGCAATTGTTGTAACATCTTTGATTTCAATCATAATCACTGTTTATGATAAGCTCGCAGCAAAGAGAAAGAAACGCAGAATCTCTGAAAAAGCACTGATGCTCACAGGAATTTTCGGAGGAGCATCCGTTATGTTTATGACTATGATTGTCATAAGGCACAAAACAAAGCATATGAAATTTATGGTTTCGCTTCCGCTTATGTCTGCATTACATATCGCCATTCTTGCATATCTTTATTCAAATATATCATAACACAAAACTTCTTTCAACAAATTCAGCCCGAAGCATCAGAACTTCGGGCTGTTATTTTTATAAAGTTTTCAAAGCACCTGTCGGACAGGCATTTACACACTTCTGACAGTCTTTGCAGAATTCAGTCACAGAAGAATCTGCAAATTCCGGCTTGATTACAGTCGTGAAGCCTCTGCCTACAAGACCGATAAGACCCTTGCCTACCTCTTCGTCGCAAACACGTACGCAAAGATTACAAAGCACACACTTATTCTGATCACGCTCAATGTACACAAGCTTCTTTTCTTTGGGACAATCGTGCTTTTCGCCTGCAAAACGTTCAGGATGGACATCATACTGATTTGCATAACGAATGAGCTTACAGTCGTGATAATCGTGACAACCGCACTCAAGACAGCGTTTTGCTTCATTCATGGCTGTTTCAACACTGAAGCCGAGATTTATCTCGTCGAAATCCTTTATTCTTTCTTCAGGACTTCTCTGCGGCATTTTTGCACGTGATATCTTTTCTCTGTCTGCAAGATCTGCTGCAGTTACAGTTTTTTCTGAAAGGAACGGTTTCTTGTAACCAATCATTTCACCGTTAAGATAACTGTCAATAACCTCAGAAGCCTTCTGTGCTTCACCTATAGCTTCAATAGCAATTGAAGCTCCGCGATTTGTTGCATCTCCCACAGCAAAAACACCTTCGACAGATGTTCTGAAGGTTTTTGTATCAGCAGAAATATTGCCTCGTTCAGTAAGTTCAAGAGTTTCAAAACCATTGATGCTTATTTTCTGACCGATCGCCATAATAACATTATCAAGCTCGATTGTCTCAAATTTACCTTCTACTGCAACGGGACTTCTTCTTCCTCCCGCATCAGGTTTGCCAAGCTCCATAACCTGAAGCTTAACTGATTTTACCTTACCGTCTTCACCTATAATTTCAACGGGATTGTTAAGGAATTTGTAAACTACTCCTTCTTCCTCAGCCTCATCGATTTCAACCTTTTCCGCAGGCATTTCGGCACGTGTACGTCTGTAAATGACATACACTTCTTCAGCGCCGAGTCTTACAGCTGAACGGCAGGCATCCATAGCAGTATTACCGCCACCGATAACAGCAACCTTTTTGCCGAGTTTAACAGGATTTTTAAGAGCCACCGAACGAAGGAAATCTATACCGCCATACACTCCGTCAAGGTCCTCGCCCGGAATTCTCATCGAGCTGCTCTTCCATGCACCTATAGCAACGAGTGTTGCATCGTGTGTATTTTTAATTTCATCAAAAGTGATGTCAGTACCAATACGGATATTATTTTTCATATCAACACCAAGCTCAGCGATTAATGCGATTTCCATATCGAGTACTTCCTTCGGAAGTCTGTACTGCGGAATACCATAACGCAGCATACCACCCATTTCAGGCATTGCATCATAAACAGTCACCTTATGACCCTTAACAGCAAGAAAATATGCTGCAGTCAGTCCCGCAGGACCACCACCGATTATAGCTATCGTTTTACCTGAGCTTTCTGCAATTTCAGGCATAAATTTATCGCCTGATTTGAGATCTTCATCCGCAGCAAAGCTTTTAAGAAATGCAATTGAAATCGGTTCTTCTACCATCTTTCTTCGACAAGCTGTTTCACAAGGATGCGGACACACTCTGCCTATTGAAGCAGGAAGAGGAACTTTATCCTTTACAAGCTCAACCGCTTCTTTGAATCTGCCCTGAGCAATAAGCTTTACATAGCCCTGACAGTCTGTACCTGCAGGACAGTTAAGTGAGCAGGGACCTTTACAGTCACCCGTGTGGTCAGACATGAGAAGCTCAAGTGCAATCTTCCTTGACTGACGAACTCTTGGTGTGTCTGTGCTGATCACCATTCCGTCACTTGCCACCGCTGAGCAGGCACGAAGAAGCTTCGGGATTCCCTCAACCTCAACGGTGCAAAGACCGCAGGCACCGTAAGCTTTCACCTCTGCAATATAGCAGAGTGTAGGAATTTCGATACCGTTAGCTTCGGCAATCTGAAGGATAGTCTGTCCTTTCGGGGCTGTAATTTCTTTACCGTTTATTTTAACTTTTATCATATCCATCAAATCACCTCATTCCATTACAATTGCACTGTATTTGCATAAATTATAGCAAGCACCGCATTTAATACACTTTTCTTTATCGATAACGTGTGCATTTCTCGGAGAGCCGCTTATCGCATCTACAGGGCATTTCTTTGCGCAAAGTGTACATCCCCTGCATTTATCTGCAACGACAGCATAAGAAAGCAGATCAGAGCAGGATTTTGCAGGACATCTCTTTTCACCTATATGAGCTTCATATTCATTTCTGAAATATTTTATAGTAGTCAGAACAGGATTCGGTGCAGTCTGACCAAGACCGCAAAGTGCACCGTCCTTGATGCTGTAACAAAGCTCTTCAAGAAGCTCGATATCCCCTTGCTTGCCCTCACCTTTTACAATGCGGTTAAGAATCTCAAGCATACGCTTTGTGCCGATACGGCAATGAACACATTTACCGCAGGATTCTTTGGCTGTGAAATCAAGAAAGAACTGAGCCATACCAACCATACAGGTTGACTCATCCATTACAACCATACCGCCCGAGCCCATAATAGCACCCGTTGCACCGAGCTCTTTATAATCAATTACTGTATCAAGCAATTCTGACGGGATGCATCCGCCTGACGGACCACCCATCTGAACAGCCTTGAACTGTGCATCATTTTTTATACCTCCACCGATATCAAAAATAACATCGCGCAGAGTTTTACCCATAGGAATTTCGACAAGTCCGCCCTTTTTAATCTTACCTGTAAGAGCAAAAACCTTTGTTCCCTTGCTGTTTTCAGTACCCATAGCAGAGAAGGCTTCACCGCCATTGAGAATAATCCATGAAACATTGGCAAAGGTTTCAACGTTATTAATATTTGAAGGTTTATACCAGTAGCCTGACTGAGCCGGGAAAGGAGGCTTAAGACGAGGCATACCTCTTTCGCCCTGAAGAGATTCAATAAGTGCAGTTTCTTCACCGCAGACAAAAGCTCCTGCTCCTGCTTTGATGCGCATTTTACAAGAAAAAGATGTACCAAGGATATTCTCACCGAGATAGCCTTTTTCTTCGGCTTCTCTGATTGCTTTTTCAAGACGTTCTATTGCGAGAGGATATTCGGCACGGACATAAACCACAGCTTCCTTTGCACCGTTTGCATAAGCACCGATGAGCATACCTTCAATAAGGTTATGCGGATCACTTTCAATAACTGCTCTGTCCATAAAAGCACCCGGGTCGCCCTCATCAGCATTACAGATGAGATATTTATAATCGCCCTGTGACTGACGTGCAGCATTCCACTTGAACCACGTCGGGAAACCTGCACCGCCTCGACCTGCAAGACCTGACACTTTGATTTCTTCAATAACGTCTTCAGGCGTCATTGTTTCAAGCACCTTTTTAAGTGCCTTGTATCCGTCATCGGCAACGTATTCCTCAATCTTTTCGGGATTGATAATACCACAATGTCGAAGTGCGATACGCGTCTGCTTTCCAAGAAAAGCTTTGTCGTCATCTGTGATTTCAAGAGCATCTACAGCACTTTCATCGCCGTTTACAAAGCTTATGATTTTTTTTGCATCAGACGGCTGAACCTTTACAAGACGTTTCAAAAGCACGTTACCGTAATAAATATCCACAATAGGTTCAAGGAAGCACATTCCTATGCATCCCGTTATTGTAAGCTCTGCTGAAGAACCTAATTCTGCTTCGATTGCAGAATACACCTTAGCGGCACCTGCAGCAATTCCGCAGCTGCCCTGACCTACAACTATACGCATTTTCAGTCCTCCTTTGCTTTAAGCTCTCTTAAAATCGCCTTCGTTTTTTCGGGTGTAAGACTTCCGTAAGTTTCTTCGTTAATCATCATAACAGGAGAAAGACTGCAACAACCGAGACAAGCAACATTTTTAAGAGTAAAAAGACCGTCTTCGGTAGTTTCGCCGTCAGAAATACCAAGCTCATCTTTTATTGTTTTTTCAATTTTTTCTGAGCCGTTTACATGACAGGCCGTACCCTGACAAAGCATTATAAGATACTTGCCGACAGGCTGCAGACGAAACTGAGAGTAAAAGGTTGCAACACCCATTACTTTAGCAGGTGTTGAGTTGATTTTTTCAGCGATATGATAAAGAACATCAGTCGGCAGATAGCCGTAGATATCCTGAGCGTGCTGTAAAATAGTAATAAGACTTCCGTCAACACAAGCATATTTTTCAAGAACATCATTTATAAGTGATAAATCACTCTTATTGCAGTTACAACAAGACATAAAAAAGCCTCCATTAATGCATTTTATACACTTCCGTAATTGTATCATAAAAATAAATATTAATCAATATTAAAGATGATGAATATATTGACAACCGAGGATTATTTTGATAAAATATATGAGCCGTTTTGGTATAATAGAAAATCAGCAGAAGTAAATACGGAAGCGTATCGAAGTGGTCATAACGGGGCTGACTCGAAATCAGTTAGGGAGCAATCCCCCGCGAGTTCGAATCTCGCCGCTTCCGCCAGAAATTAAGGAATCATACTTTTGTATGGTTCCTTAATTTTTTGTTTGTGCGAGATTCGAAAAGACCGGTTCGGCATAGCCGAATTGCAACCTTCCGGTGGACGGTTGCAAAGGTCGGGTGCGTGCCACAAGCGGCAGCGCAGTGGGCGAATCTCGCCGCTTCCGCCAGAAAAAGACCGATGCTTTGATACAAAGCATCGGTCTTTTTCAACGAAATAAATCCCTTGCGGGATTTGTGAAATAACGCTACGCGTGTGAAATATTGCTTCGCAATGTGAAATGCCTGCGGGCGTGAGTGGATTTATTTCATTTCACTTGATGCGTAGCATCAAATTTCACAATTCACGAAGTGAATTATTTCACATTTGCCACAAGGCAAATATTTTACTTGTTTCAAATCGTTGAAAGATAGCAAATCGTTAAAACATAACCATAATCGTTGATTTGTAGAGGCAATCGTTGATTTGTAGAGGCAATCGTTGAATTACAGCCGACAATCGTTAAATTATTGAAAATTGACCGTTTTTATGATATAATACCAACAGAAAATATTTAGGAGGTATAATCATGAAAAGAATTGTTTGTTTGCTTTTTGCTTTTGTTTTTTTATTATGCGGTTGCTCTAAAGATAACTCGGAAAAACAAATCAATGTTGAAAATTTTTCGTATAAAAGTGATTCTACCTATTATAAAGATGATCCCGGTGTAAAAGAATCCGGTTTTGTAAACATTGAGCAATCGGAAGTTAACGATGCAGAGATGGCTGTGGAGCTTGCGAAGAAAGAATGTACGATAGAATATGACACAGTTGGCGTTGCTTTTGATTCGGAATTAAAGATTTACAGAGTGTCTTTCTATAAAGAAAACCAACTTGGTGGAAATCAAGATGTCTATATTAATCAAAACGGCACCACACAATTGATTATTTATGGTGAGTGATTTTTCACCCCCCAATCTAGAATTGCACCCCCTAATCTCAAAAGGGGGTGCATTTGTATTAAAATTAGGGTTAGTCTTCAGAAAAAGACCTATGCTTTAATGCAAAGCATAGGTCTTTTTCAACGAAATAAATCCCTTTCGGGGTTTGTGAAATACGCTTCGCGTGTGAAATATTGCTTCGCAATGTGAAATGCCTGCGGGCATGAGTTGATTTATTTCATTTCACTTTATGCGAAAGCATCAAATTTCACAATTTACGAAGTAAATTATTTCATATTTGCCGCAAGGCAAATATTTCTCTTTCTTCAAATTATCAAAGACAAGTAATAGTCAAAATATTGGTATATTGGTATATTTGTTGATTTACAGAAATAGTCTTTAAATTACATATAATAATCGTAAAAATATTGAATGGCAGTCATTTTTGTAGTAAAATAAATCTAAACAAAATGTAACTAGAGGTGCTTCTATGGAAAATATTGTGTTTATCGCTTTATTTGTTCTTGCTATACCTTTGGCATTGTTTTTGATTTTTAAGCCTGTAAAGGCAGATAAGAAAATTCAAAATAACGTAATAAACTCAGATCCATTAATGCAACACTATTGTTTTGTTTTAGATTGCGATCAGACTGAAGCGCTTGAGAAATTATCTGCACATAACGTCAATGACACCATCGAATATACATTTGATAAAAACAGACTAATTATAGTTTTTTCACACTTGGGTGCATCAATAGAGCATCAGATCTCTTTCTATGCGGTTGAAAATAAGACCTATTTGAAAGTTAGCAGAGTAAAGTTTATGCACAACAAGAGTAATATTCCGTTAATGGTTAACCGTTTCTTTGTTGAGAAGATCGGTGCAGTTCCTGTAGATTACTCTTATTTTGTGTCTTCTATTTGTACCCCCTAATCTTAAGAGGGCTGCATTTGTATTTAAATCAGTGTTAATTTTATATTGATATCAACGTAGAAACGTATATAATAAACTCAGGTGATTTTATGACAACGTTTGAAAAAATATATGAAGTGGTGTGCAATATCCCTGAGGGAAAGGTTGCGACGTACGGGTTGGTTGCTATGCTTGCAGGAAATCCTCGCTGGGCAAGAGTTGTGGGTTATGCTCTGCACGTAAATCCTGCTCCCGGTGTTATCCCCTGCCACAGGGTTGTCAACCGTGAAGGCAGGACTGCTGAGAGTTTCGCATTCGGCGGTGGTGACATTCAGCGGCAGATGCTCGAAAAAGAAGGTATAGTATTTGAAAATGACGGACATATCGACCTTGACAAGTATCTGTGGAAACCTTAAAGTTAATTAAGTTCATCAAAAAAACAGCGGATTAATAGCTGGTTACTAAGGACAGGAAAAATAATCATACAGTTGTGAGGCACTTTTTTACAAGGTGTCTCACATTTTTTGATAAAAAAACAGACACTTTCGATCTGAAAGTGTCATAATGAATTATATACTGTAAAAACAATTATAATATTCTGAAAAATTTTTCGGTTAGTATATTAGTGATATTGCATATTAAAATTTGCAGTGATATTTTTGATAAATCAAAAGTGATATTAAAGCCATACGGCTTTAGTGTTATTTTATTCGCCATTAAACTGCCGAAGGCAATATCACTCGGCAACAGCCGAATATAACTGCGTAGCAATAAAACTCGCCGAAAGGCGAATCATAACCACTAGTAAACTAGTGGTTTGCACAGCCCCTATAAGGGGCACCTACAGGCAAAGCCCCTGAAAGGGGCATAGAAGTTTGACAACGCATTACTATCACAAGCAGCCGCTCACGTGCGGCTG
>JAXJUJ010000242.1:0-3384 GCA_036309125.1 Acutalibacteraceae bacterium
AATATATTCTATTCTCACAAAATATTTTACTGAAGATGAAATGAAAGAATTGCTTGATGCTGTCAAAGCAAAGCCCGGTGACTTTATACTGTTTTGTGCTGATAAGCTTGATGTTGTGAGAAGAACGCTTGGCGGACTCAGACTTGATTTGGGTGATATGCTTGGACTGCGCAGAAAAAATGATTATAAATTCCTGTTTGTAATTGATTTTCCGCAGTTTGAATATTCCGAAGCGGAAAATAGATATGTTGCGACACATCATCCGTTTACAATGCCATATCCGGAGGATGTACAGTATCTTACGACAGCTCCCGGAAGAGTGAGGGCACAAGCATACGATGTAGTGCTTAACGGAATCGAGCTTGGTTCAGGTTCAATCAGAATTCACGACAGACGTGTGCAGGAGAAAATGTTTGAAGCCTTGGGGTTTGACAAAAAGACAATTGATGAGCGTTTTGGCTTTATGGTAAATGCTTTCAGATACGGAACTCCACCGCACGGCGGTTTTGCATTTGGACTTGACCGTTTTGTAATGCTTATGGTTGGTGCCGATTCTCTTCGTGATATTATTGCTTTTCCGAAGATTAAGGATGCGTCTTGTCCCCTTACCGGAGCACCTGATTTTGTAGATAAAGCTCAGCTTGATGTACTTGGTCTTACAGAAGCTGTACAGGCGGAAGAAAATTCTGCATTGCCGGAACAAAAGAAAGAAAAAGAAATCACAATTGATGTTGAAAATATAGCAAACCTTGCATGTCTGTACCTTACAGATGAAGATAAAATAAGCTACGCAGAGGATATGAATTCTATCATAGCATTTGCAGATACAATCACAAGGGTTGATACATCAAATATAAAGGCGAAGGAACATCTTATTCCGATAAGCAATGTTTTTCACGATGATGAAGTAATTATTCATAATGTGGAGAGAGATGAGCTTCTTGCAGCTTCTCCAACAAAAACAGACGGATATATCACAGTTCCCCGTGTGGTAGAAAATTAAGATGGAGGGCAGAATTATGAATTTAGATTTAATAAAAAGAAGTGTTTCGGAGCATATAGAATCGCTAAAGAAAGGTGAATATTCATCCAGAGAACTTACAGATGCTTATATTGCTCAAATAGAAAATACAGATTCCGAGATAGGCGCTTATATTACAACCGACTTTGAAACCGCACTTAAAAAGGCAGAAGCGGTTGATAAAAAGAGACTCTCCGGCGAAAGCCTTGAACCGCTTGCCGGTATTCCGTGTGCAATCAAAGATAACATTTGTACAAAAGGAGTAAAAACAACCTGCGCTTCAAAAATGCTCGAAAACTACATTCCTCCGTATGATGCGTGCGTTATAGAAGAGCTGAAAAAGGCGGATGTAGTTATTCTTGGAAAACTTAATATGGACGAGTTTGCAATGGGTTCTACAACGGAAAACTCAGCATTTAAGACAACGAAAAATCCGGCTGATATTACCCGTGTGCCGGGCGGAAGCTCGGGTGGAAGTGCTGCCTGTGTTGCGGCAAAGGAAGCGGCATTTACTCTTGGCTCTGATACAGGTGGTTCTATCCGTCAGCCTGCATCATTTTGCGGTGTTGTAGGTATGAAACCGACATACGGAACGGTATCACGATACGGACTTGTTGCGTTTGCATCATCACTCGATCAGATTGGTCCGCTTACTTCTACCGTAAAAGACAATGCCATTGTTTTAAGTGCAATTTCCTGCGCAGACAAAAGAGATGCTACTAACATTTATAAAAGTCAGGACGATTTTACCGGGGATATTGGAAAAGGTATAAAGGGAATGAAAATCGGACTGCCTAAAGAATTTTTTGGTGAGGGTATTTCACACGATGTTAAAACTGCTGTATTTGAAGCAGCGGAGCGAATGAAAAACGAGGGTGCAGAAATCGTAGATATTTCAATGCCCTCAATTGATAACGCACTTGCGGCTTACTACATTATTTCTTCTGCAGAAGCTTCGTCAAACTTATCCCGTTTTGATGGAGTTCGTTATGGATACAGAACAGACTGCTTTGAGAATATCCATGACCTTTACAAAAAGAGCCGCAGTGAAGGCTTTGGAAAAGAGGTTAAAAGGAGAATTATGCTTGGAACCTTTGCTCTTTCATCGGGATATTATGATGCGTATTATAAAAAAGCATTGCAAATCAGAAGTATTGTAATGAATGACTTTGAAAACAGCTTTAAAAAGTGTGATTTCATTTTATCGCCCGTAGCACCTACTGTTGCATATAAGCTTGGTGAGAAAAGTAAAAATCCGCTTGAAATGTATATGGGAGATGCTTATAGTGTTCCGGTTAATATCGCGGGTGTTCCTGCAATCAGCGTACCGTGCGGCAGGGGTGAAGGAAATATGCCCGTAGGAGCACAGCTTATAGGTCCTGCATTTTCCGAAAAGATGCTGTACAGAGCTGCTGCTGTTTTAGAGGAGGTGTCAAAGTAATGGCTAAAGAGTATGAAATGGTAATAGGTCTTGAGGTTCATGTCGAACTCAAAACAAAAACAAAGATTTTCTGCAATTGTGAAACAAGCTTTGGAGCAGAACCTAACAGCCATACCTGTCCGGTATGTATGGGCTTGCCTGGAACACTGCCCGTCTTAAATGATAAGGTTGTCGAATATGCAGTTAAAGCAGGACTTGCAACAAACTGCAAAATAGCAAACTTTTCAAAGCAGGACAGAAAAAACTACTTCTATCCCGACCTTCCCAAAGCATATCAGATTAGTCAATTTGACCTGCCTTTATGCGAGCACGGTTATCTTGATATCGAAACAGAATCAGGCTCAAAACGAATCGGTATAACGAGAATTCATATTGAGGAGGATGCCGGAAAGCTTGTGCATGATGATATTCACGGAACTATGATTGACTGCAACCGCTGTGGTGTTCCGCTTATTGAAATAGTTTCCGAACCGGATATACGCTCGGCGGAGGAAGCAAAAGCATATCTGCAGAAGCTCCGTGCCATTATCCTTTATACCGGAATATCCGACTGTAAAATGAACGAAGGTTCTTTCAGATGTGATGTCAACCTTTCAGTTCGTGAAAAAGGTTCGAAGAAATTCGGCACACGAACAGAAATGAAAAATATCAACTCTTTTCAGTTTGTGGTTAAGGCTATTGAGTATGAATATAAAAGACAGATTGAAGCAATCGAGAATGGAGAAAAAATTGTTCAGGAAACAAGAAAATTTGATGCAGATACCGGTAAAACATATTCTATGAGAGGCAAAGAAAATGCAAACGACTACAGATACTTCCCGGACCCAGACCTTCCGCCGATAGAACTGTCTGATGAAAAAATTGAAAAAATTAAAACTACAATTCCCGAGCTTCCGGATGCGAGAAAAAAGAAGTATATGGA
>JAXJUJ010000243.1:0-1502 GCA_036309125.1 Acutalibacteraceae bacterium
GATTGCAGATTATGCCTTTGAGAATATAAAGGTGCTTTATGAAGCAGGCATAATCAATGGTAAGGGTTCAAACATGTTTGAACCGCTTGGCAACGCAACAAGAGCCGAGGCTGCGAAGATAATATATGAAGCTTTCAAGGGGGTAACTGAATGATGAAGAGAATTTTGAGCAGTATACTTGCAATTATCCTTTTGTTGTCAATGTGCTGTGTATCCGCTGCTGAAGATAACACCTGGACAGCGGATATGGAGAGCAAACACTATATCTTAAATCAGCTTGGTATAGTGGAAATAGAGGGAGCGGTTCCATATGTTACCCTGACAGGTGACGCACAGCAGGTTTTAAGCTATATGGTGTCGGACGAGCACACTGATTTTAAGGATATAAGCAAGAGTGCTTTTGTTAATTTCTTGTGTAATATAATCGGAAACTATGGCTTTAACGATCAGGCAAACGATGAAGCAATAGAGATTGCAGAGGGTTATGGAATTATACATAAGGGTCAGGATGACCTTTACAAGTCGCTTACCTACGAAGAAGCGCTCACGATGCTTGTAAGACTTTTAGGCTATGGCGAGCATGCCGAGATGGGCGGCGGTTTCCCTCAGGGATATATCTCGATTGCTACAAGGCTGGGACTCAACAAGGGCATTACAGCGGGAGTTGGAGAAAACCTTAAAGTACATGAGGCTATAACACTTTTGTATAACGCAATAAACTGTGCATATGTAGAGATTATGTGGTTTACAAATGAGGAAATTGTGTATGGCGATACTTCGGACAAAACCTTGCTCTATGAATTCCGTAAGATATATCGTATAGAGGGTGTTGTCGAGGCAACGGGAACGGCGGCACTCAGCGACAGCAAGGCGGTAGGAGCACAGCAGACAATGATTGACGGATATATCTACAACACAAATGTGGATTTAACTGATATGCTTGGCTTAGAGGTTGAGGCGTATGTTCAGGAGGACAGCAAAAACGGCGATGTCGTGCTTTTTGTTTTCCCCCACAAAAACAACAAGCAGCTGACGATTACCGATGAGAATATAATAGCTGTGTCAGAGGATTTCAGACAGATAAGCTATTATGACAAAAACGACAGGAAAAAAGAGGCGGTTATATCACCGATTGCAAAGGTTCTCTACAACGGACAGCCGCTTGCAAAGTATACAGAAGATAAGTTCAAGCCCGAAGACGGAAGTATAATGCTTATCGAAAACGACGGAAGCACAGGATATGACATAGTTCATATTCAAAGCTTTAAGACTGTAGTGGTAGGCAGTGTTTCGCCGTCTAACCTGACGGTTGGCAATGCGTACAGCTATGACGAGAATAATCAGATAATCAACCTTGAGGCTAAGACTGACGATGTTATCAGAATTTTTGATGCTGAGGGCAAGGAAACAGAAATTTCGGCACTTCTGCCGGGAGATGTTTTAAGAGTTGCCGAATCGGCGGGAAGTTCTCGCAGAACAGTTACAGTTTATGTATCAAGCGA
>JAXJUJ010000244.1:0-9466 GCA_036309125.1 Acutalibacteraceae bacterium
ATGCAACTCTCAGCTCAGTATCTGTGACTGCAGGAACAGTAGCTGGTGGCGTGATCGGTACGGTTAACGCTGACCCGGCAAATGTTGTCAATGTTTATGCTGATGTTACTGTAGAGGCAGAGGTTGCAGGTGGTGTCGCAGGACGAATCAACACTCCGAAACAGCTTTCAGTAAACGGAGTGACAGTCTGCGGCAAGGTTTACGGTGCAGATGTTTCTGCAGGTATCATCGCTCAGATAGTTTCTGCTTCGGCTGACTGTGAATTCAGCAAACTCAGCCGTTCCTTCGCAATGAATACAGTTATTGCAGCCGATATAATAGGTAACGGTACTGTTGCAGTTGTGGCAGGTGAGGTTTCAGAGGCAGTCGCTACAGATAAGGAAAATGATGAGATTGACGTATTCTCAGGTGTTTACTACTCATCATATCAGAATCCGTTCGGTGCATTCGGTTCAGAAGAGTTCAATGCTTACGGCAACAGCGAGTATGAAATCAAGGATCTCAGCTCCGTTTCATACAGAGCAAACGGAACACTCAACGAAACAATCGAGCTTACCACTGAGTTTGCTCCGCTTCTTGAAAACAGCATAGTTCTCAACAATGCAGACGGAACTTATAAATCGTTCACAGCGGGTTCAGAAGTATTTACTCTCGAAAGCATTACTTCTGACGTTGAGGGTCTTGTAGAATACAATGAGCAGAAATCTGCAGTAAGGCTCACTTCTCCCGCAACTGATTCCGCAAAGCTCGTGTTTGTATACACAGGCGGTCTTGAAATTGCAATCCCGATTACTTCGGACTATGCTCTTCAGGGCAGTGGTACAGAGGAAAATCCGTACCTCATCTCAACAGCTGATGATTTCGGATTTATGCTTAACAATTCAAATGAGGGCAAGTACTATGCACTCACTCAGGACATCAGTCTTGCAGGTGTTGCAGGCGGTATGGATTTCGCAGGAAATCTTAACGGTAACGGATTTGTCCTTTATGATTACACAGGCACAAGCCTCTTCGGCAGAATGAGCGGTACACTCACAGATATCGGTTTCGTCGGATTCGAAGTTTCTGATGCAGAGAGTGACTCAGTCGGTGCTGTTGCAGCCGTAATCGACGGCGGCAGAGTTGAAGGCTGTTTCGTTATAGCTCAGGTTAAGGCTGAAGGCAGAAAACAGGATGCAGGTATTCTTGCAGGTCGTGCCGTAAACGGTGCACAGATTGTTGACTGTCTTACAAGCGGTAGCGTGATTGCTGAAAAATCATTCGCTGCAGGCGGTGTGGTTGGTGTCAGCGCAAATGCTGAGATTACAGGCTGTACTTCAACAGCTTATGTACTTGGCTCAGGTGCTGCAGGCGGTATCGTCGGCGAAGCTTCCTACAGTAAGATTGATAAGGTAATTTTTGCAAATATGGTTGAAGCTGATGGTAAGTCAGGCAACCTTGCAGGTACTGTTGATAAT
Organism: Acutalibacteraceae bacterium; assembly: GCA_036309125.1. Classification (GTDB taxonomy): domain Bacteria; phylum Bacillota; class Clostridia; order Oscillospirales; family Acutalibacteraceae; genus CAG-488. The sequence continues at coordinate 1,458 of JAXJUJ010000244.1, forward strand.
GCAACCGTACTTACAAACAGCTACTACGATTCAAGCACAGCTCGTGATGAAGTCTTTGCAGACAGCGATGTTGACGAAGACTCACTCAAGCGACTTACAACAGATGCTCTCGTGAAAGAACAGATCGACGGATTTGTTTCACTTGGTGGATATCCCGTACCGGAAGCTCTTACTGAAGACGGCTCTGCTAAGTTTGTGACAGGTGTTGAATTTGCCGCTATGACTGTGAAGTATGTAGCAGGTCTCAGCGCAGGTACTGTTTACAATTACACTGATATAGTTGCTGACAAGGCTGTCAACTCAAATGAAGTTCAGCTTGACAAGACTTCAGGAGTGAAGCTCACTCTTGTTCCGTCAGTTGACTATGCAGAGGCAAAGAACGAAATCGCACGTTATATGAATCCTGTCGCTTCTTCGGCTGTTCAGGTAAGCTGTGCGGTAGCAGTCAGCGAAGATTCAGAGCTTACAGATGAGCTTCTGGCAGTAATGCTTAAAACAAAATCAGGTGAAGATGCTTCAGCATTTGACTTCTTCACAACTGCGGCTTCACAGCCGAAGTCAATCGCAGCAGTTACGATTGCTGACGGCAGACTTTATGTGAATATGCACCTTCCTGAGGGATATACATTTGATGTGGTTGCTGTTAATGAAAATTCAGAAACACTCACAACTCAGGATGCCGCAAACGAAGGTGTGCTTATAAACGTAAACGATTCAAAGAGTATTTCACTCACACTCACACTCAGAAGCGAATCTGAGGAATGGGGCGTAAGAAGTCTCTGGAGCGCCATCGGAAATTAAATGAAAGGGGGTTGGTGCCATATGAAAAAGCGTTCAGGTCTTATTAAAAATGTAATAATGGTTGTGGCATCAGCCCTTACTCTTGTGGCTGTGTCATTTGCCTGGTTTACAACGAATTTCTCAACAAACCTTAATGAGTATAAAGCATCCATCAATGGTGAAACGCTCAAGGTTGACTTCTATCAGGCAGACGATGCGGGTAAATATCAGCCTCTTTCAGGTAACATCGAGCTTACTGATTTCGTTCCCGGCGAATATAACAAGTATAAGTTTGAGGTTACGACTAAGACAGCAGATAAGCTCAGGATGAGCTTTTCTATCGATGACCTGCCTGCAGATATGCCGGAAGAGCTTAAAAAAAGTGTTTGTATAAAATATAGTGTTTACAAGCTCAGAAAGCAGGTATCTGCTTCGGGTGTGGTCTCTTACACTAACTCAACCCAGATTGCTCAATCAAAGGATTACGTTCCTCTTACTGATATCTATAATAATGACGGAAAGATATTCAGCGCTCTTTCTCTTGCAAATCATCAGACGACGAATGCTGACAAATTTGCAATCTATTATGAGATCGGTCTTTCTGAAGAAGCTTCTGCTTCAATCGGCGGTCTTGAGTCAAGCCTCGGAAGCATCAATATCAGCGGACAGCGAATCGGTTAAGTTATGAAAAAAGCAAAGAAAATCTTCAGCAGAATAATGACGGTTATCTCGGTTGCACTTTTTATTTTCGGTGTGGTTGTTTTTGTTTCCGTCCTTAATGCCTCAGCAGGTAAGGTGCCGAGTGTTTTCGGCTTCAGCGTTCTGCAGGTAAAGACGGGAAGTATGCTTCCGGATTACGAAATAGGTACAATTGTTATAACAAAAAATGTCGATGCAAATGACCTTCAGGTAGGTGATGTCATCAGCTTTTATTCGTTGGATAAGGATATTTCGGGCGAGGTAAACACTCACCGAATTGAAAAAATCGAACACGGCGGAGATGACAATGCACCTTATTTCACTACAAAAGGTGACAACAACACTCAGGTCGACAAGCAGAAGGTATGGCCTTCTCAGATAGTCGGCAAGGTTGTCTATAATCTCGGAACGGTAAGCGGATCGGTTATAGGAATTTTTCAGAACCCGAACGTTATTTTCTTCGTAATAGTCCTTCCGTTGATTTTTATTACTTTCGGCGAAGCGGTTAACCTTGTAACTATGATTGCTGAAAGCAAATATCGCAAGAAGGAAGATGGAGATGACATCCCGGAAGAAAAAAATTAGTGCTATGCTCACGGCGGTGGTTATACTCATATCCCTCGTCGGTGTAGGAATAGTCTGGTTCCCTTCAGCTCTCGGTTACAAAGCATATGCTATCGAGACAGGAAGTATGGAGCCGACCATAAAGCAGGGAAGTATGGTTTACGTTGAACCCTGCAGCAACTTTGAAGATTATGAAGTGGACGATATCGTCACTTTTACAGATAAAATTCAGAAGCAGAGCTTCACTCATCGTATAGTTTCAATCGACAGTGTCAACCGCGTGTTTGAGACAAAAGGTGATGCGAATGAAATCAATGACCTTGAGCCTACGCCGGCATCCCTTGCGGTAGGTAAAGTCAGAATAGCAGTGCCGTATTTAGGCTATGCAGCCACTGTGCTTAAAAATACGGTAGCGAAGATTGTGATTGCGCTTGTATACCTTGTATGGGCGGCAGTTGAGATAGAATTATTTTTAGCGGAAAGGAAGAAGAAATATGATTAAAAGATTAATATTGTACGTAACTTCCTTGGCCGTAGTGCTTGGTCTTATGGTGTCAGGCAGCTCATATGCCTGGTTCGCATCATCAGAAAAACGTGAGCAGAGCATTTCTGTTTCTGTCGTCAGCAATGTGCTTTCAGCAAATCTTTCCGATCTGTTAGCTCCGGAAAATACGATTATTATGCAGGGTGATAACCTTGTAAATCTCGACGGAAATTCAGCGACTCTTCAGCTTGAAAACAACTCGACAACAGACACTCAGGTGCGTGTCAGCATCGAATATACAAGCTACAGCTCAGGAAATGCAAGACAGGAAATCTACTCAGCGAGTGAGGACGATGATATTGTCGTTGAGTTTGCTTCAGACTCGTGGGCAAAGGATGTCAATATTGGTGGTGTCTGCTACTTCTATTATGTAGGTCAGTCTTACGGTTCTGATACCGTTACAGATTTTGACAATCTTCCCGTAATATCTTCACTTACAGGAAAAGTTCCGGTAATTTCAAAGATTTATTATAAGGATGATATTCCTTACTCATACTCAGGTCAGAAGATCAACGTAAAGGTTACTTTTGAATCAAAGCAGGCTGAAAACGTGACGTGGTCTTCTATCGATACTTATGATATTTCAGGTGTGAGCAATTAAGGAGCGCTGAAAAGTGAAAATCCGTATAAGAAATGTTTTGTTTAATTTCCTTGCAATGGTGACAGTGATAGCTGTTGCGTTTGTCGGATTCAACTTTATTTCAGGTGCCAAAGGCTATGCCGTTACGAGCAACAGTATGGCTGACACCCTGAAAAGGGGCGACGTGGTTTTTGTTAAATCCGTTACCTTTGACGAGCTCAGGGTTGGTGACGTGGTGACGGTTGAGTCTGCGAATGGGAACTTTCACTTTACTCACCGTATCGTTGAGATAGACAAAGCTGACAAAACGGTGAAGACTCGAGGAGACGCCAATGATTCGGAAGATCCGATGCCGACTCCTGCAGACGATATCACAGGAAAGATGTGGTATAAGGTACCGTTTCTCGGATATCTTTCCATTCTTTTTCTTAATTTCTCACGAGTAACAGGTTTGATAATTTTAGCTGCGGTTGCAGTTGCTCTCGTTGTGGCAAATACCGTAGTATCCAAGATAAAAACAAAGAAGAAAAGAGGTGACAGCGATGAGTAAGCTCAGAAAAATATCAACAGTTGTAATGGCACTCGTTTTAGTACTGTGCGTCGGATATTTTTCATTGATGTCAACTACATCTGCCTGGTTTTACAGCAGCGGTGTGATTGACAGCGGAGATAGCTTTATCTTCGGCGACTTGTCGGTGGATACCTCCTTCAGATCAAAGTCAAAGATTGTTTTCGATGCAGCAACAAAGCTTGCTGATGAGGACGAGATTTTCTTTGACGAGGTTGTCAATGTAGAGGAGATAGTTGTCTGCAACTCAGGTACTGTCCCCGCAAGGATTTATGCTGATGCTGATATTCAAGGCAACAGTGATGGCTTCCGCTGGTTCTTCTATTCGGATGTCACAGCGGCTGAAGGCGGCGTGAAAGAGACTATCAGAGCTTCTCTTCCCGAGCTTACAGACGAAGCACTTGAAAAATATAACGTGGGCGAGGACGGAAAGTCCGGTCACTATGTTCTCCTTAATCCGGGTGAGCTTACTACAGTGAAGATTGCATCATGGATTGAGTACGATGAAGTGGCAGATGAGCTTGAAAATAAAGGCTCTCTTGATTCATACGATGTCGAGTTTACTCTGATTACAACTCAGGATGTTGACTCAGCAGCAGAAAGATAAAAAGTGAGGTGACAGGGATGTTACATAAACTTAATAAAAAAGCAGTTGTGATAATCGTCGCTGTCGTAGCACTTATTGCTGTCGTTGGCTCTACTTTTGCTTGGTTTGTCACCAGATCTTCTTTTTCTCAGAGCTTCGGGCTCAGTTCATTTGAGGTGAGTGCAGACGTTTATTTCCTTGACGGAGATAAGAAGGTAAAGGCTGACGATTATAAGGATGAAAACGGACTTTACATTCTCAGCGTGAATGAAGAGGATGTTAACTACATCGGAAATCTCCGTGCAGATGTCATTCACAGTGGTGCAAAGTCTTGCATACGTGTAACAATGAATCATCAGTGGACACTCCCGGACGGTACCGTTGCTCAGAATGATGTCGCTGTGCCGTACGAGTTCAGCTCTCTCTGGTTTGACAATCGTAATGTGGATTACAGCATTTATTATACAGGTGAGGATATGTCAGGCGAGGCTGATTTTGATAAGGCTGAACTTATCAAAGGCTTCGACTCCTCGGCTTTTGATACTTCTGCTATGGTTGAAGGTGTCAGTGTGAAGCTTCTGCTTCAGGTTGATGCAGTTCAGGTAAACAGATATCCGCAGATCTGGGATATTGAAAAATTTCCATGGGAATAACGGACGTTGATTTTTATGGCTAATAAGAAAAAGAAGCCTGCGGCAGGTAAGTCTGTCGCAGGCACAACTAATTCAGGGAAAACAAACCCCAATAAAAAGAATATTGAAAAGCAAAAAGCCGAAGCAGCAAAACAGGCACAGCGTGTGCAGGAAGAAAGACTGAAGGCTGAGCGTGAGCGTGCTAAAAAAAGCGAGGATATCCGTAAACGTCGTGAAAAGCAGAAGGCGAAAGACGAGAGGATTGAAAAGAAGCAGCTCGGCAAAGAAAAACGTACAACTCAGCACAAGAACAATGTAGCTTTTCTTAAAAAGATATGGTCGAAGGTTACGTATTACACGAGCAAAGAATTTCTCGGCTCATTTAACTATGCACGAATTTTCCTTTTCGTTGTTCTGCCTGTGGCACTGCTGATTTTTGGTATATCATTTTTTACTCAGGCGACATTCCTGAATGTGCCGTCAGAGATAATAAACTACGAATTTAACGGCAGACTCGAAAGCTCGTATGTTGCGAAGGAATCTGCATTCAATGCAAAGCAGAGGGAAATTTTTATCGAAACGCTTGATGCTCACGGTAGCGGTAAATTTGATTTTTACATCAATTCTTCTATCCCCGTAGGTGACGATGGTGTCATCGATGAGCTGTGCTTCGGCAATCCCGTAGAAAACAATTGCATTCTCGTTGCGACGGTTTTTGATTCAGACGGTGAAGTGCTTTACCGTTCGCTCGGACTCGAAAGCGGTACGGAAATCAACGATGCAAAGCTTTTTAAAGAAATTCCTTACGGAACACATAAGGTCAAGGTTGCAGTCAATGCCTATGACAAAGAAACAAACGAAAAGATCGGAACAAAATACGCTCGTATAAAATTGAGCGTCGGTGTGGATGAAGATGTCAGATAAAAAACCAAAAATTAAATTGTGGATAATCGTCGCCGTGTCGGTCGTTGCGATTCTGTTATCAGTAGTTGCATTGACTCAGGCTTTGCCGGGTATACGTCTTTCGCTTGCTCAGGGCGGACAGGTCAGTGACGGTGTCCTCGCGGGGGTTGACGAAGGTCTGCATATTACCGAAGTCCCCGAGGGTGAGATACGTTATCTTATAAATAAAAAGATTGTCTTTGAAAGTCCGTATTCGCTTGGCGACGTGATGCTTGAAAACCCCGAAAGCTGTGAATACGATCTGCAGTTTGTGATTTACAATGCACAGGGCGAAATGCTCTATACTTCCCCGATGATCAGACCTGGTCAATGCCTTGAAAAGGACAAGCTGTCTACACTTGTAAAAGAAGGCGAATATAAATGCTCCTATTCCGCACAGGCTTATAAAGACGATGTGCTTCAGGGCGAGGTTAACGGAGTTGTTACAATTTCAGTAAAATAAAAAAGGAACTTGGTTTTCCCAAGTTCCTTAATTTTTTATTCAGTAATTATTCAGCGATGATTTCGCCCATCATACCGGGCTTAGCAAATGCTGCGTTTGACTCGTCTGTGTCGATGTGCATTGCAAGAGCATAGTTCGGATTAACACGAACGATAACGTCACAGAAGATAAGTGAACGTCCGTCAGACTCGATCTTAACGTTAACAACCTGCTTGTCCTCAAGACCGTACTTCTCAGCATCGTCGGGAGTTGCGTGGATGTGACGCTTTGCAACGATTGCTCCTTCACCGAGCTCAACCTCACCCTTAGGACCTACAAGCTTGCAAGCACCGCTGCCTGCTACATCACCTGACTCACGGCAGGGAGCTACAACACCGATTGAACGTGCATCAGAAGCTGAAAGCTCAAGCTGTGTATCAGGACGTGTGGGGCCAAGGATTGAAACAGTGGGGAAGCTACCCTTGGGGCCGATAACCTGAACTCTCTCTTCACAAGCGAACTGGCCGGGCTGTGAAAGATCCTTTTTCTTTGTCAATTCGTAACCTGCGCCGAAAAGTGTCTCAAGGTCAGCCTGAGAAACGTGAACGTGACGTGCAGATGTCTCAACTAAAACTTCTTTTTTCATTTTGAAAACCTCCGTTAGCATTGTTATTTTTTTAACCTATAAGATTATAAGACAAACCGCAACAAAATGCAAGTACTAGTGCAATTAATTATTTTTAATCTTATGTTATACAGATATTAATATATTGGTTAAGTTTTTATTTCGACAAAATTCACTTTAATATAATATATTTTTGTGTCTGGTTTGGCGACAAATTCAATTGTATGATTTTCGTTTTGATATACGCTGAAATTTTGAATGGTTCTTAACGTTGGATTTAAAATTAAAATACCATTCAACTCGTTATTTCCTAAAAAAGTTGCCTTATATTTTCTTTTAGAAATCAAATCCACAGTTTGACTCTTTTTGGTAAAATCCTCGATTAAAAGACCCATTTCTTGCGATGAGAGAGAATTTATCGTACTTAAGCTTATAATACAAATTACCAATTCTGCTCTCTAGATCTTCTTTTGGTATAGTATTGATTTTTACATTGTATCCGTTTCCGTATTTTTCATAAAACTTATCTAGAGATTCTCGCTTTATATGATATTCATTGTTCTCTTCCAAAAAAGCAGGATTTTCGTCGAGGGTTCTTTTGATTTTTTTACGAGAGAAAAATACCCATAAAGAGAATATAGAGGGAACGGCAACTAAAAAAGTTACAAACTTTACTGATTGCGAGAAAATGATGTAGAGCAATAAAGCGATCCAAGCAACGGGTAAAAAACCTATCCAGAATGCAAATAAAGGACTGTCAGCTTTACCCAATTTGCTTCTAACTTTAAGACCTTTTTCGCCAAAAGATAATTTCAAAATTAATGAACCTAAAAGACCGAACAATATCTTAAATAAGGCTTCGAATGCTCCTCTTAGAAATGATCCTAGCAGAATAGAAAACACCCCCTATGATATGTTAAATGCAATCACATTATAACAATAAATATGATTAAATTCAACACCTAAACAGATATATATAAAGTCCGCTAAAACGCAACAAAACTCGTAGTAAAGCAAGCCCTCCCTTGCCTAAAGGGAGGGGGACCA
>JAXJUJ010000245.1:0-2310 GCA_036309125.1 Acutalibacteraceae bacterium
CTTTCAAAACCACATCTTTTAGTGGTAATTAAAGTATACTTTATTAAAATCCGGCATTTACCGGATTTTAATTTTTTTGGTAATATTTACATAAAAAAATTTGCTAATTTTTTAGAAAAAATGCATATTTTTTATTGACTTTTAGCGTATCAGGAATTATAATATGGATGTAAATGGAGTGAAAGTGTTTGGTTTTGATATGAAATGGAGGGAAAATGATGCAGGATGTAAAGAATATGCACTTCAACGGCGAATATTTTCATTCTATCGATTCGAATAATCGAATCATTATGCCTGCAAAAATCAAAGATGCCCTCTACGGTCAGTCCTTTACCATTTACCATAAGCCGAACGAAAAATGTCTGAGACTCTATGTCACCTCTGAATGGGATGATATGGTTTACAAGATCGCCTATGTTGATGACGGGGTTGACAGAACAGATCTTCAGAGACATTTCTCCATAAACTCAAAGGTGTATGACCTTGATGCACAGGGTAGATTTGTTTTACCTGCAAAGTTTGTCGAAGCGGCAAACCTTAAAAAGGAAATCGTTACTATCGGCATCGGCCCTCGTGCAGAAATCTGGGATAAGGAAGAATACGAGCAGCAGCTTGCTAAGGATAAGGTTGTTGACGTTGTATTGCCGTTCTGATGTCAGATTTTAAACATATTCCCGTTTTGTTTTATGAAACCGTTGATGCGCTGAATATTAAGCCTGACGGAATTTACGTTGACTGTACAGCAGGTGGAGGCGGACATAGTGCTGCTGTTGCACAAAAGCTTACTACAGGTAAACTGATTTCGATAGATCAGGATCCGGAAGCGATCGCGGTTCTCACAAAAAGGTTTGAGGACAACCCCAATGTGGTTGTTGTTCACGATAATTTCGTGAATATCAAATCAGTTCTCAGCAACCTTGGCATCATTGGTGTCGACGGTGTGATGGCGGATTTGGGCGTTAGTTCCCATCAACTCGACACCGATGCCAGAGGGTTTTCTTTTCATAAGGATGCACCGCTTGATATGCGTATGTCTATGACAGGCGTAAGTGCTGCAGATATAGTAAATACGGCATCCGAAGCGGAGTTAAAACGTATTATTTACACTTACGGAGAGGAAAAATTCGCTCCGTCTATCGCTAAAAACATTGTTAAGGCGAGACAGATAAAGCCGATTGAAACTACGTTTGAGTTGGTCGATATTGTTAAAGCCTCAATGCCGATGAAAGCAAAACGTGACGGTCACCCGGCTCGTAAAACTTTTCAGGCATTAAGAATTGAAGTAAATCAGGAGCTGACGAAGCTTGAAAAGGCACTCGACGATATGTTTGATGTGCTCAATCCTTCAGGCAGACTTGCGATAATTACGTTTCATTCACTTGAAGACAGAATGGTTAAAAAACGTTTCAATGCGCTTTGTGAGGGCTGCACGTGTCCTCCGCAGTTTCCGGTATGTGTATGTGGTAACACACCGAAGGGTAAGCTGCCTTTTAAGTCAAAGGCTCCGACAGTAAATGAAGTAGACGAAAATTTCAGAGCACACAGTGCACGACTTCGTGCGGTTGAAAAACTCTGAGTTTATAATATAACAGTTAATGAAAGGAGATTACGGCTATGGCAAACAATGAGACAGTAGCACTTGATCTTGATTTGTTTGATGTGCAGAAAAATGCATACGTTCCTAAGGAAATCCCCAAAAAGAGAATACAGAAGCCGAAGCTCCTTGAACCAAAACCGGTCAGCAGAGCACAGATTGCTCAGGAATCACGTGAAAGCACTAAAATGGCTATCAGAGCGTGTGCTTTTGCACTCAGTATGTTCCTTGCTATAGGTGCAATTATTTTCTGCCATGTTGAGCTCACAGAGCTTCAGCTTGATCTTACTGCTAAGCAGAGTGAACTGAGTGTTCTTGAGAGTGAGAATATCTCTTTGAAGATGAAATACAACTCAATGATGTCAATTGACAAAGTTGAGGAGTATGCACAGTCAGAGCTCGGAATGGTGAAAAGAGAAAGTTATCAGATCGATTACTTTGATATTTCAGGAGAAAGTGGTGCACAGCTGACTCAGTAATTCAGGTGTATGATGTATAGTACAAGGTGTAATGGACATATCATTATATGACAGTAAAAAAGGGCGGATTTATATCCGCCCTTAGAGTGATTTTATAGATATACTTTAATTTCCACTAAAAGATGTGGTTTTGAAAGAAATCTTTTCGCCCGAACTGCGTTAAAAATCCTTGAAATACGGCAGTATATCTGCAGATTTTTGCCTTGTTCAGACAAAAATCTTCCTTTTCAAAACTGC
>JAXJUJ010000246.1:0-2153 GCA_036309125.1 Acutalibacteraceae bacterium
ACACTTTTTTAGTGTCTACTATCACTATATCATTTCAGCTTTAAAACCTCTCGTTTTGTTTTATTTTTCAATTGTGATGCTGTCAAATTCTTCGTTGGTATCTGCATGATAGCTCTTTAATGTGAGTGAATCAGAGGTTATTTCTATGAGAGAATAAGTTGTTCTTCTCTCCTGAAGTGCAAAAGCACAGTATTCTGAAATCACATCACCCGTACCGCTGTAGTTGCTTCCTGAAGAAGAATTCTGCGTCATATAGAGAGTACCCTTCGGATTTTTATATACACCGTTTTCGCAAACATCGTCCGTTATTTCCTTGTTTCTGATCATATGTGAGCGACTGTAATAATGATCGTGACCGCTCAGACAGATGTCGATTCCGAACTCGTCAATATAAGGCACAACAGTACCTCTTGCAAACTTATTGCCGATATCATCAGCTCCGCTTGCATCAAACGGACTGTGATGCATCATAAGCACACGCCACTTTGCATCAGGATATTCCTCACAAGCATTTTTAATCAGACGTCTGTTTGCTGATGGAACAAAATTATTTGAATCAACCACTATAAAAAGTACATTGTTGTATTCGAAATAATATCCCTTTCCTGCAGGCCAGTTAAATAAGGAAACTGTATCTGAATTCGGGTTATTAAAATGATTTCTGTAATTAGGTGTGTAGAAATCGTGGTTACCTATTGCCGCTGCCACAGGAAGTGAACGTAGAACCTCAGGTGATTCAAAATATGTATACTGTTCTTCTGAGAAAGAGTCCTCAACCTGGTCGCCCGACGAAAGAATGAAGTCTATATCATCATTAAAGGAAACTGCTGAATCAAGCGTCTTTGTCCAGCCGTATGTATCATTCTGATAAATCTCTTCCTGTGTACCGCTTGAACGTCCGATCTGCGAATCTGACACAAAAAGCACAGTAGTAACATCAGCATCACCTGTTCTGAACGAGTAAATCTCGCTCTTTTCCTTATTTACCGTGTACTGATAGTAGTAGGTTGTGTTATTTTCAAGATTCTCAGTCGTTGCATTATGAGTCCATTCAAAGCCGATAATATTAAGCTCTGTTTTCACTTTAAGCTCAGTTGCATCGCTGAGATTTTCTTCTTTGCCAAAAAAGATTGTTTCGTCATAGCTTTTAAACGATGACTGCCAGGAGAAATTCATCTTTGTTTCATCCTCGCCCGGTGTCAGGGTGATGTATCCCGTACCGTTATCGATATACTCCCAATTCCCTACCCACTCTTCAAAAGTGCCGACTGCACCTGCATTGAGTGTCGAGGCAGAAAAAACCATAACCACCGCAAGAAGTAATGAAATCATTTTTTTAATTTTCAATTCAGATACCTCCTTATGAATACTAGGTTAATTATATCACACTATCTTCCTTTTTCATAAATCGTTAACGGAAAATTTATTGACATTTTTTTGTTTAAAATATATAATCGGATTGAATATAAATGAAAGGAAGGTGTATGTATGAATATCAACATTGATTTCGACATTGCCACGGTTGCAAGATATGCTGTACCCGTACTTTGTCTGATTATAACAGCATACTGTATCAAGCATCTTCTTCAGAGTAAAGCACCTAAGGTAACTCCCGCTAGTCTCATTGACGAGCTTACAGGTGACGAGTACCTTATCACAAACTGGGAAACTTCCGTCGGCAGAAGTAACGCTTGTGATATCGTCCTGGACTACCCTTCTGTTTCAAGATTTCACGCTGTTATTTCCAAGCATAAAAAAGGTTGGATCATCACTGACACAAATTCTTCTTCGGGCACAACCATCGGCAAAACCAAGGTTGAGCGCTCTGCTGTTGTAAATGACGGTGATACCGTTTCTTTCGGTGGAATTGTGCTTCGTTTCAGAATTAAATAATCTTAGTCCGTTTTTCTCTTTCAGAAAAACGGGCTTTTTATATTTCACACAAAAAATCACGTTTATTTTGTAACATTTATCCCTCAATTTCTCTTGAATGAAAATACATAAGTATGGTAAAATATTATGAATGAAATGAAAATTAGTTTCGGAGGCTGATTTTATGAAATACATCGATTTTGATGAAACAAGAGAACTCGACCTTATCCCTATCGGACGAGTAGCAATCGACTTCAATCCGACCGACTATTACAACACTC
>JAXJUJ010000247.1:0-1575 GCA_036309125.1 Acutalibacteraceae bacterium
GAATAACCTTTACGGCGTAGCATTACCGAAAGTGCAAGACACAGTATTGTAAATGACGGAATGTTGTATATGCACTGATCTATCCATTCATAGCCGCTTCCTGTAAGTCCAAACATCGTGCAAATAAGACTGATAAACGGCACCGCAATGATTCCCACAATGAAGTTTACAATGATGCAGGATTTATCAAGATAGGAATATTTATATTCTTTGTCCTTACGGACAAATATGATGCATACGAGCAGGAATATCAGCATCAGCACAACAAAGAAGATGATGTTGTCCGGTTCATATGTAACTCCGGAGAAAGAAAAGCTGTTTTCAATTGGCTCCCCATAATAAAAGTCTAATACTCTAAAGCCGACAGATGCCAATTCTTCTTCGTTTTGATAACCTGAAATGGAGATATCTTTTTCATAATCGTAATACTCAACATAAGCCCCGGGTTCTTCCATGTCATAATACTTCTGATGATAGTCACTATAAAGCGGATCGCCCATAAGGTAGCCTGCTTCCGTTCCCGGCTGCACTGCAAGTGTCTTCGTTTCATCCTGGTAAACAACGTAGTCACCCTCGGTATAGACAGTTTCTTCACTCCAATATCTGGTGTGCTCGTTGAATATGGTTTGAGATCCCTCGTATTTACAAATAATAACGCCTGAAGTCGTTCCGGTTTCACCCCTATATTCATAGGTAATGGAAAAAGGAAATTCCCCTTCGCTTATCGCAGGTTTTGTATTATAGCAAAGAATCACCGTGAGAATCGCATATGCTACAAGTAATCCCACAAGTAAGATTGCGGGAAGGAATAGCTTTTTTGTTTTCATCGTCTTACACCTCGTTATTTCTTCGACTTTATCAGCTTGTCGATGCCGTAAAAAATAAAACCAAGAGCAATAAAACCCGAAAACAGTATTACAACCCATTTTGTAACGCCTGCAAGCCCTTGCGTATCAATGTTTAAAAAGAAATAAGGATATATGTAAGGAGCGTCAGGATTAAAGTTAAGTATTGCAGCACGAACATAAACAAAAGCTACATACAATACAGGAAAAAGTACAGATGCTAAAGGATAAAACCATCTAACCTTTCTATGTTCGTAAAATAAAAGCCAATCGAATACATACATAACAGGCAGTATTACATGAAAGCAAATACTTGCTACACGCCAGTTAGCCTGCGGATCTCTGTCCGGCTGACCTGCAAGCAAGAAGTTGAACACAAGAAATGTAAGCAAAATAGCAAGAACACCGATGAATTTCAAAAACGGTGCCGTACTTACATAGCTGTCAGCCTTCTTTTTCAATGTCTGTATAAGCTCGGCAAACATAATGCCGATACACAGGTAGTTGCTCAAGTTTGTAAAATGGACATAGAAATCCCATCGCAGGTTTTGTACGTCATCAAATACACCGAGACTCGCAACAATGCCTACAAGTCCAAATGCTAAGTAGAAAGATTGGAAAATCAGTTGTGCTGTTCTGTTTCTAATCATAATTTGTTACCTCTTTTTAATTACTCTTTGAAAAATTCTCGTGTTTATCCGTCGCAGGGTTATCCAAGTTTTTGTTTTAA
>JAXJUJ010000248.1:0-3520 GCA_036309125.1 Acutalibacteraceae bacterium
ATTGAATTCTTTTGAAAATATAAAAATCGAGCAATTTCCCCTGAAAGGGGAAATGTCATGTAGTGACAAAGGGGTGACCGAAGGTCTTTAAAATAAAAGGATTTAAATTTGTTGCTACGCAACACCCCTCAGACACGGCATAGCCGTGCCAGCTCCCCTTTCAGGGGCGCTATGGGATACTGCGAAACTTAAATTACGCAACACAAAACAATTCCACAAACCCAAATTTGCAGGGATAAAAAACAGCAACCTCTCGCGAAGAAAGGTTGCTGTTTTTTAATTAAAATCAATTATGCTGCAAAGTTTGCGAAGAAGTTCTCGATGATGTCGATGATGCCTGCTGCATCGAACTCGCCAAGGTAAGCAAGAAGCTCTTCAACGAATGCAAGAATCTGTGCTACGAAATCCATTATGTTCTTCCTCCTCGTATTTGTCGGTTTTTAACCGCATACACAGTGTAACATATTCAACACGGTGTAGTCAATTTGCAAAATATCTCAAAAACAAAAGATAACACCGTACATTTTTGTGAAAATGTATAGTGTTATCTCAACAAATCGTCAACTTTTTCGCTCATAGCCTCCGCAGTGTCTCTGTAATACTGCGTTTTGGGATTCGGATGCTTGTTTTCGTCCCAGATTTTTTGTGCCACGGGTGCCCACGCAGCAGCGAATTTATCGCACTTTGAGCAAAGATGCTCTACACTTTCCTGATTTACAAGGTCAGTGGACTTTGCGCCTGTCTTTTCAACTATCTTGCGAAGACAATCAGGGTTTTCAAGAAGGGGACACGGACGAAGATGATTGTCATTGAAGGGCTGATTATGATAATAAGCCATAAACAACGGACTCTGCAGAGCCTCGAGAATAGTATGTGTACGGATGTTAGAATCTGAGAAATGAACAAATACACAAGGCTCCATATCACCTGCGGAGTTGATGTGGAAATAGTTTCTGCCACCGGCAATACATCCGCCGACGTATTCACCGTCATTCTGGAAGTCCATTATGAACATCGGCTTGCCTGTTTTGCTGTTTCGTATCTTTTTAAGCCAGCTGTACATAAAGGTTCTCTGCTCGGGAGTAGGAATAAGATCAGCGGGAGCGTTGGTGCCGACGGGCATATAATTGAAGTAAAGTCCGAACTTGACACCTTTTTCAACCATAAGATCGAGGAAAGCATCACTTGTGACTTCGTCGATATTTTTAGAGGTGTAACATACGGAAATGCCGTAAATACATTTGTTTTTCTGGAGAAGGTCGAGTGCTTTGAGTGTACATTCGTATGCACCTTCGCCTCGACGGAAATCGTTTGACTCTTCGCTACCTTCAATGCTCAGAGCGAGCGCGAGATTGCCGACATCTTTCATATCTTCGCAGAATTTCTGATCTATGAGAGTCGCGTTTGTGTAAGCGAGGAAGGTACAGTTGGGATGCTTGCGGCAAAGCTCAAGAATATCCTTTTTGCGGATGAGTGGTTCACCACCCGTGAACATATAAAGATGTGTGCCGAGCGTAACACCCTGATTAACGATGCTGTCCATTTCCTCGAAAGTAAGATTGAACTTATGACCGTACTCAGCAGACCAGCAGCCTTTACACTTGAGATTACAAGCACTGGTAGGGTCGAGAAGCATAATGAAAGGAATGTTACACTTATACTTCTCTCTGTTCTTTCTTACGGCTTTTGTACCGTGATATCCTGCGCCGAGAACAAAAGAAAGAAATGCTTTTTTCAGGTTATCGCGGTCGATGTCACGGAGAATACGCATAGCGTAATCGAACCACACATTGTCCTCATCCTGCACTGCGGTGCGGAAAGAATCGAAAACTTTCTTAGGGAAAGTTTTTCCTGAAAGAAATTCAGCTTTATTGATAAGCTTTACGATGTTTGTCGAAGGGTCTTTGTCAACATATTTCAATGTTTTATCAAGGACAAAACCTGTGACAGCTCTGAGAATTTTCTCTGTGATCATTTTCCACACCTCCCTTTAGGATATCTCAAAGTATTTTATCACATTTTCGGGTTATTGTCAACTGAAAAAACTTTACATATCCTATGTTTTGAATAAATTGAGAGCTTATTCAACTTTTTAGCAAAATCATTTATTGACATCATCGTATAATTAATATATAATTATTTAGCAAATAATTAATTTTTTGGAGGTTTTGCTATGAAAAAGGTATTAAGTATTTTCTTGGCAATCGTTATGTGCTTTGCTGTAGCAGTTCCTGCTTTTGCAGCTGATACAGCTACAGAGCTCAAATTCGGTGACGACGGTAAGTTCAAGATTATGCAGATCGGTGACACTCAGGATATGATTCTGAAAGACGTTGCTGAAATCAAGCTTATCACAGCAGCACTCGCTCAGGAAGAGCCTGATCTCCTTGTTTTCACAGGTGACCAGCTTACAGACTTCTTCCCGGGTGCAAATGTAAATGGTCTTAAGAAGTGTCTTTCAAATCTTTTTGACATCATCGACACTTACGATATCCCGTTCATCGTTACATACGGTAACCATGACCACGACTATGATGACAGATGGCCGGTTGAAGAGCAGCTTGCTTTCTATCAGCAGTACGAAAACTGCATAGTTCCCGAAGACAGACACAATGCAGGTACATACAATGTTCCGATCAAGTCATCAGACGGAAAGAGCATTGCTTTCAACATCTATATGATGGATACAAACAATAAGCGTGCTGACAGCGACCTTCTCACAGGCTACGAAGGTGTATATCCTGAGCAGGTTGAGTGGTACAAGCAGAAGTCAGACGAGCTCAAGGCTGCAAACGGTGGCAAGGTTGTTCCTTCACTTCTCTTCCAGCACATCCCTGTTAAGGAAATATATCAGTTCCTTGATGAAGTTCCTTACAACGAAGCAGGCGATGATGCAGTGTTCAGCATCGACGAGTTCAAGTGGTTCAAACTTAACGATAAGGTAATCGATGGTGTTCTTGGTGAAGTTCCTTGCTCAGAGCCTCTTGAGAGCCATACAGGTCAGTATCAGGCTTGGGTTGAGAAGGGCGACATCGTTGGTGCATTCTTCGGTCATGACCACGTTAACAGCTTCCGCGGCAAGACAGATGACGGCATCGTAATGGGTTACAACGGCGGTACAGGCTTCAGCTCATACGGCAGAGGCGGCGACCGTTCAGTAAGAGTTTTCGAAATCGATGAAAATGATCCTGCAAACTATGATACATATGAGCTTACATTCAATCAGATGGTAATGGAAATTCCGTTCTATTTCCTTGATTTGTTCTCACCTGCAATCGTAACAACACTCGGCAAGATCCTCAGATTCATTCTTCCGAGCTTTGCTTGGGATCTCATCCTCGACTCAATGGCATAATTGAATCAAAAAATCAGGCACCCTCCGTAAGGGCGGTGTAAATTGGGGATTTGTTAGGTTTAAAGTTGCCCTTTTCCGCTTATACTTTATGAAAAAACCTCGTAAGGCGTCAGCCTTGCGAGGTTTTATTCATTTCGTCTAAACGAAAAATTTCTAACTTTAAAC
>JAXJUJ010000249.1:0-4977 GCA_036309125.1 Acutalibacteraceae bacterium
GATATAAGCAGGGAAGCTTGATACGTGGTTGCCTTCTTCGTCATAAACAAATTCACCGTTTTCATCAAGAACCCATGTATCTGACTGACCGAGTCCGGGTACGATGATTGCCGGATAATGCTCACATTCTCCGTTGCAGTCTGTGATTCTGTCTGTTGCCGAAGCACCGATAAGTGTCATTGATGCAAGTAAAGCGATACAAAGACAAAGTGCAATTGTTTTTCTGAAAAGTTTTTTCATGTTTACACGCTCCTAAGTTTTAGCATACTGCTATTTTATCATAGGGTGTATTGCTTTTTCAACACTTTGTGCATATTTGTTGATTGAAAAGTTGCACAAAAAAACTACTGTTTTTCGGTAAACATAAATCAGATTTAATCACTATTATTCTTGCAAAATTTGCCTCGATAAATTAAAATTATAACGTACATTCTTAAATGTTATTTAATTGACGAAAAGAGGTAGATTTGATTTATGAAAATAGTTGCGGTTTTTATGGCAATTATCACATGGCTCGGAGCAGTTTTCTTCCCGGGAAGACTGGTCGGAGAGGGTGTTTTCGGCACACCTGAAGAGAGAATTCAGACCGAATTCGATGAAGGCGAATTCATTATGGGAGAAAACGACCTTGTTGTTGCACCTTACGGTGACGACTCAAACGAGGGTACGCCTGAAGCTCCGTTAAAAACACTTGAAAAAGCAAAAGAGATTCTTAAAAATTCTGAAACAGACGGAAAAGCAACTGTCTGGTTCAGAGAAGGCACTTATACTATAAGCAAAACAGTGGAGTTCAATTCAGATGATAAATCAGATGTGCTTTACCGTTCATATCCCGGAGAAAGAGTGTGTTTCTCAGGTTCAAAGGACATTTCAGGCTGGACTGAAACTCAGATAAACGGTGTTGAGGCATTTGTAACAGATATTGAAATTGACTCTGATGACGATTATTTCAAATCTCTTTTCAAGGGTGGTAAGCGTCTTTCACGTTCAATTTACCCGAAAGAGGGGATGTTCAAGGTCGCTGATCCGAGTGCAAACGAGGCAGTCCCGGGATCACATGCCCCGGAATTCTTTACACATTCTTTAGCTTTCTATGCTCATAAAGATCAGATCATCGACTTTGCGAATCCGTCTGATGTAGAAGTAAGAATTATGCATTTCTGGTGTGATGAGCATCTCCCTGTGAATTCAGTTGATACATCAACAGGCAGAATTGAAACAAGAAAACCGTCTGCGATGACTGTAAGAGTTGATGATAACTTTGTTTATGAAAATGTCAAAGAAGCTCTTTCTCTTCCGGGAGAGTGGTATCTTGATCGTGCAGAAGAAAAGCTTTATTACATTCCCGAAGAGGGAGACACTATTGAAAATACAGTTCTTCAGGCAGGTGTAACTGATGAGCTTGTAACCTTTAAAAATGCTGAAAATATTACCTTCCGGGGCATAGATTTCATAAATACAGACTGGGATTTCATTGACGGAAAGCATACAGGTAATCCGTTTGGTTCAGATCATCCGTTGTATAAAAACGTAGAATACGGTGCGGACCACCCGCAGGCAGCCTTTGAAGTTCCTGCAGCAATTTATGTCGAAGCTTCAGCTAACATCAATTTCACGGATTGCCGTTTTGAAAATATTTCATACACGGCACTTAAATTTGATAAGGGCGCGCAGAACTGCGACGTAACAAGCTGTGAGTTTAACGGAATAGGTGCAAATGCTGTGTTCATTCACGGTGATTTTGTAGTCCCGGCAACTACACGTAACATTAACGTAAAAGACTGCCACATCAGCTATTACGGAAGAATTTTCAGCAATGCTATCGGCATTCTCCTTACACACGCATATGACTGTGACCTCGCTTACAATGAAATTCATGACGGCTGGTATACAGGTATTTCAGTCGGCTGGAACTGGGGTTATGCCGATCATCCTACGGATAAAATAAGCATCAGCAATAATCTTATTTACAACATCGGAAACGGTTGGCTTTCAGATATGGGCGGCATCTACACACTTGGTGTACAGCCTGAAACCGTTATTTCTGGAAATGTAATTTACAATGTAGGCTGTGACGAGGGTGCTTACGGTTACGGCGGTTGGGGTATCTACCTCGATGAAGGATCAAGTGAAATGCTTGTTGAGAATAATCTTGTTTATGACTGCTCATCTGAAACCTTCCATCAGCACTACGGCAGAGATAATATTATAAGAAACAATATTTTTGCTTTCGGCGGTGAGGGAGCGTTTATCATTACAAAGCACGAAGAACACAATTCACTCACAGCGACAAACAATATTTTTGTCACAGATAATAAAGCAACAATGTACGCTTTTGATCTTAAGAAAGACTGGTTTGTTGATGACAGCAACCTTTATTGGAGCTATGACCGAGGAGGCAAAGTTATTTCGGGTCATACTTCAAAGCTTTTCGACAGAATATCGCTTGTATCGGTAGTCGCAAAGGGTTATTATAATAATGCTGTTTTTAAAGATCCTCTCTTCAAGGATGCTGCAAACAGAGATTTTACATTGGCAGAAAACTCTCCTGCACTTGAAATAGGTTTTGTGCCGTTTGAATATGATGCAGGTACTTTGACAAATTTCAGATAACGACAAAAACGACCGGCTGAGTAAAATCAGCCGGTCGTTTGCATAATTATAATGTTTATGCGAGTAAGCCTTCAATAGCTTCGATGATTCCTGCAAAGATACCGTTGAAGGCATCAACAAAGCCTGACATATCAGCGCCTGTAAGTTCTGAAATGAACTGAGCGATGTAAAGGGGAATGTCGCTGAGAATTGCAATAATTGCCATATTTAACACCTCGTTTTTTTCTTTATTCTAACACAAACTTACGTTATTGTCAAAAAACAAATTGCACGAGCAGCATATAGCTGACTGTTCCGACAAGGATGCTCAGCAGTGTGTTCTTCTTCCATACGTAAAGCAGACCTGTTACAAGGCAGCCTATGAGCTGAGGGAGGAAGCCTGACACCGCGGTAAAAGACACATCCTTGAGGCAGTAGATAACGAGCATACCCATTACTGCAAAGGGAAGGGTCCTGCCAAGCTTTTCTATGATCGCGGGAGTTTTTCGCTTACCTCCGAAAACCATAAACGGCAGAAACCTGAGTAAAGCAGTTACGAATACCATTATAGCGAGGGAAATCCAGTAATGTTTATCTGTCATTTATCTTCGCCTCCTTTTTGCGTTGACGTTTTCGTCAGGGAGGATGCACAGCGAAGCAGCGATGACGGCCATTGTCGGAATCAGAAAGTTTTCACTTCCGAAGATAAGCAGACACACAACGGATGCACCGATTCCTATCAGAGCGGAAGTGTGCTTTTTCGTGCTGTGCCACTGTTCGAGGAAAATGGTTACGAACAGTGCAGTCAGTACAAAATCAATTCCTTCACTGTTGAAATTTACGAGCGTTCCTACAGTTGCACCGAGCACACAGCCCGTAACCCAATATGAATGATTGAGCATCGTGACAGCAAGGTAATAGTCATTTCTCCTGTCAAGAGGAATGTCAGAATGATCGTTGCACAAAAGTGAATATGTTTCGTCAGTAAGACCGAAAAGAAGATAGTACTTTCTAAGACCGACATCCTTGTATTTTTCAAGCATAGAAATTCCGTAAAAAATATGTCTTGCTTGTACAAGAAGGGTAGTAAGTGCTACTGTGGGATAGGGAGCGCCACTCGCTAACAATCCGACACCGATATACTGCATTGAACCGGAAAACATCGTCAGACTAGTTATGAAAGCTGTCAGAATACCGTATCCTGCCGACTGGTGCAGTATGCCGAAGCCGAAACCGAGACAAAGATAGCCGGTCATAACGGGTATGGTATCAACGATCGCCTTTCTTATGATTTTTTTCATTTTTTCACATCACTTTAAACTTTAACTTTTTTGATCAAACGGGTGATATTCTAACACTTCAGCAGATGATTTACAAGAGTTTAAAGTAACAATAGCTATCTTTTTCATTTTGCATAAAAATTTTTTTGTATTTTATTATTATTTCTACATCTGTGTTTTTATTTTTTATTGACAAGAAAAATCAAAAGTGATATTCTTTTTCGTGTAGGAAAGTTTGCTTTTCTTAAACTCTAAACATTAAGGAGATTGAAACCATGGAAATGATGTACAAAGGTAAGACAAAAGACGTTTATAAGCTTGAAAACGGCAACGTAATGCTCAAGTTCAAGGATGATTGCACAGGTAAAGACGGTGTTTTTGATCCGGGCGAGAATACAGTTGGTCTGACAATTGATGGTATCGGAAAGGCAAATCTTGAAACATCAGTTTACTATTTTGAAATGCTCAAGGCTGCAGGCATCAAGACTCACTATGTAAGCGCTGATATCGACAACGCTACAATGGAAGTTCTTCCTGCTACAGTATTCGGTCACGGTCTTGAAGTTATCTGCCGTCTCGTAGCTACAGGTAGCTTTATCCGCCGTTACGGTGAGTATATCGAGGATGGCACAGTTCTTGAAGGTGGCTATGTTGAGTGCACATTCAAAAACGATGCTAAGGGCGATCCTCTTGTTACAGGCGAAGGACTTGCAGCACTTGGCGTTATGACTCCGGATCTCTTCGAGAGCATGAAGGAGCAGACACTCAAGATCACAAAGATCGTTGCTGATGATCTCAAGACAATCGGTCTTGATCTTTGGGATATCAAGTTTGAGTTCGGCTACAACAACGGTGAAGTTATCCTCATCGACGAAATCGCTTCAGGTAATATGAGAGTTTACAAGGGCGACACAATCGTTGAGCCTGTTGAGCTTACAAAGCTTATTCTTAACAGATAATTATAATGAAAGAAAAAGGATGGCAAGGGCGGTGCAAATTAGGGATTTGTTAGGTTTAAAGTTGCCCTTTTTCGCTTATACTTTATGAAAAAACCTCGTAAGGCGTCAGCCTTGCGAGGTTTTATTCATTTCATCTAAACGAAAAA
>JAXJUJ010000250.1:0-16053 GCA_036309125.1 Acutalibacteraceae bacterium
CTATTATGCTCGCACTTGCGATTTCAGCCGCTATAGCTGTAGTTCCGTTTGAGTCAGCCCTTGTTCCTGCTGCAGAAAAGCTTCAACCGATGTATCAGGAATTTCTGGAAGCGAGTAGTGCCCTTTCAGGTGATCCGTCAGAAGAAAATCAGGCAGAGTATGATCGACTGTACAGCACACTATGGACCGAGCTTAAGGCCGTAATGCCCAAAACAGCTCTTGTGCTTCTGGCAACAGCATTTTTCCCACGCTTTATTCCGGCTCTTATCGCCAACTATCTTTACAGAAGAAAGATGTTGGAGGATATAAAATTTGCCCGCGAAGCAACAACAGACGAAAAGATTCTCAGATATTCTCTTCTTCGTCGCGGCGGTGTTTCGCTGCTTGCAGGTATTGCAGCAGAAATTGCGTACAATTACCTGCCATTATTCATAATGTCTTTTATTGGTTAATATAAAATCAGGAGGAGTTAACAATGAAAATTAAAAAGGCTATTATTCCCGCAGCAGGCTTAGGCACAAGAGTTTTGCCCGCATCAAAGGCAGTTCCTAAGGAAATGCTCAACATCGTTGACAAACCTGCAATCCAGTACATCGTTGAAGAGGCTGCAGCAGCAGGTATCGAAGACATCCTTATCATCACAAACCGTGGTAAGGGCGTTATCGAAGATCACTTTGATCACAGCTACGAGCTTGAGGACAAGCTTTCAAAGAATCCTTCTAAAAAGGATCTCTACGAGGACGTTCTCGCTTGTTCAAATATTGCAAACGTTTACTTCATCCGTCAGAAGGAAACAAAAGGTCTCGGCCACGCTATTATGTGTGCAAAGAGCTTTGTAGGCAATGAGCCTTTTGCTATTCTTTACGGTGACGACGTTATCATCAACAACGAGTACCCCGTAACAAAGCAGCTTGTTGACATTTATGAGCAGACAGGCAAGGGTGTTGTAGGTGTTAAGGAAGTGCCGAGAAAGGACGTTTCAAAGTATTGCTCACTTGACATCACACACCACGAAGATAACGAAAAGGTTATGGACGTTCACAACATCATTGAGAAGCCGACAGACGATCAGATTATGTCCTGCTACTCAATCCTCGGCCGTGTAGTTGCTCCTCCGCAGGTATTCGATTACCTCGCAGAAGACCTTGCAAACACACCCGAAGGCGAAGAGCTTTACTTTACAGACACACTCACACGTCTTGGTAAGGAAGGCAACCTTCTTGCTCTTGATTTCGACGGTATCCGTTACGATATGGGTAACAAGCTCGGCATTATGAAGGCTAACTGCGAAGTAGCTCTTGACCACGATGAAATCGGCGAAGATTTCAAGGCTTATATCAAGGATCTCGCTGCAAAGCTTTAATATCTGAACATAACAAAAGGACGAGGCTAAAACCTCGTCCTTGATTTTTACTTGCCTGCATTCAGCTGTCTTTTTAGTTTTTTTACGATGCTCAGTCTTCTGAAGAATATCTCTGCAAAAACTATTTCTACAAAAATCATCACCACTACCTGCCACACGCGGGTCAGCAGCAATGCTTTGAATCCTGATCCGTACAGAATAGAAAGCCACCACGTATTGAGAAGCAGACTGCATATCACCTGCTCTGTGGTAACGCCAACAACAATCTTTGTGGTTGAACAATTACCTGAGAAGCTCATACCGTAAATCAGACCCGAAAGTGCAGCCGTAGCTGTAAAACCGGGGAAAAACGCTCCCGAAGGAAACAGCAACGCTCCTATAAGGTCGCTCACAGCTGCTACGATGACACCGCCTGAAGCACCGTAAAGGTAACTCGCAAACATAACCGGAATAAACGAAAATCCTATCTTAAGAAACTGCAGATTTATCGAAAGAAATCTCGAAAGCACCACCTGAAGTGCGATGAGAAGTCCCAGTGCGACAATTCTCACTGTATTACTTTTGATTTTCTGTGAGTTTCTTTTTTTTCTGCTCAAAAAAATACCCCCTATCATCCTTAGTGAATAATAGGGAGGTAACCTTATCTCGATACTATTCAGCGGGATGCGACCGTTGCGCTTACCTCCGACGGACAACTCCCCGTCCCGTCGGTGCCTGACGCACAACCATCTACTCTGAAATTAATTTGTGAAACCATTATACATCATTTTCAAAAAAAGTAAAGCTTATTTTTCTGAAAAACCTTCAACCTTCATAAAACTTTTTGATTTACGCTTTATATAAAACGTAAGTGCCACGCCGAAAGGTATCGCAAGAACAGTCATAAGCTTTTTCGGTGATTCCTGAATAAACTTACCGTTTTTGCTGATGATTGAGCTCGAAACGTAATGAATACAGTTTCTGAAAATATCTTTTATGTCGTCAGATTCTTTCATACTTTCTTTTCTGACAAAAGCAAAACCTTTCGGATTGCGAAGATACTGACGAAACATATTTGTACTTGAGCCGTCCTGCTGATACTCAACGACACAGACAGGCTCATTGAGGATAACGAGAGTATATTCCTTATCCGCTTTTTCGTATTTGTATGCAAGAGAAACGTACTTTTCGCCCTCAAACTGAGGGTATGGCGGATATTTATTCATTACATCATTGCGATATATAAGCTTTTTGTCACCCTTGCCGCCTCGCTGATAAAATCCACCGAGAGTAGTCTCTTTCCTGTCTGATTCCAACTCAGTGCCGATAACCTTTCCGCCCTCAAGGATATCGAGTGCAATTATGCCCGCATACTTTTCGTCGCGGTTTTTCTCCCAGCAATCAAGGATTTTTTCAACGGCATCGTCCGTCATATAGTCATCAGAATCAATGCAGACGGAAAGCTCTGTATCCATATTTTCATAAGCGGTATTGTGCGCTGTGTGCATACCGCCGTTTTCTTTGTAAACATATTTTATTTCAAATCCGTTATCCCTTGTCTGCCAGTCCTTGATAAGCTGAGCCGTGTTATCCGTCGAACCATCATCAACAACAAGCCACACAAAATCCTTGCAAGTTTGTCTCAACAGACTCTCATAACAAAGATGTATTGAATAATCGCGGTTGTAGGCAGGGGTAAACACCGTAAGAATTTTATTTTTTGTGCTCATTTAAGTAAAACTCCTCAAGCCATTCAGCGTTTTCTTTGATATCGAACTTTGCCGCGGAAATCTGACCGAAGGTATCCTTGCGATCATATCCGTCTGAGTATTTAAGAACCTCGTCTGCCCAGAAATCTGCAGACTTTTCAAGAGAAATGACCTCGACATTTTCCGTGATTCTGCAATCTGAGGGAATTGAATCTGAGATAACACACTTTATGCCCGAAGACTGAGCTTCAACAAGCGTTACGGGCAGACCCTCATAAAGTGATGGAAAAAGGAAAACGTCCGATGCAAGAAGGATGTCGTTTACATCGTCACGAAGACCGAGG
This sequence comes from Acutalibacteraceae bacterium, assembly GCA_036309125.1. GTDB lineage: Bacteria > Bacillota > Clostridia > Oscillospirales > Acutalibacteraceae > CAG-488. The sequence continues at coordinate 3,396 of JAXJUJ010000250.1, forward strand.
AAGCACACATTTTCCTCAAGGCCGAGTGAGCTGACCTTTTGCCTGATTTTTTCTTCAAGATCACCTGCACCAACCAAAAGAAGAATAGTATCTTCTTTCTTATTATTAATCGCTCTGAAAATATCAATAAGAAAATCGTGGTTTTTCTGCGAATTGAAACGTCCGACGTGGCAGATTGCAAATTTCCCGTCCGTACCGAAGCTCTTTCGCAACTGCTGTGCTTTTTGTGCATCCCAACCGAATCTGTGCGCATCAACGGCATTATTCATCATCACGAAGCTTTCGCTGTTTTTCTCACCGAAAAGCCAGTTACCTGCTTCTATACCGCAGATAAACTTATGGTCGGTATGCTTTCTGATTCTGTGTTTGAAATAATTACGGACGATATCTTTCGCTTTTTCAATAAGTGTTTCGTCACTGAAATGCGGGGCATTGTGAGCGTGACAGACAGTACATTTCACCCCTCGTTTTTTTGCCTCGCGGAAAACATAATATCCAAGCTCAGACATATGAGAGTGAATGATCCGATACTCATTATGCTCATCAAAAAATCTTGCAACAGCCTTTTTGTATTCTCCGAAATGACCCGGCTGAACAGGAGGCATACGGTAAATCTTACCGCCGAGAGCTTCGATTTCATCGTCATAAGCTCCCCTCTCTTCGCGGTGAACCATAAAATCAAACTGCACCTTCGTACGGTCGATATTACGGTAATAGTTCATAACCATTGTCTCTGCGCCGCCACGGTTCATTATGGTGAAAAGGTTCAGTATTCTGATCGGTTCGCTCATAAAAGCTCTCCTCCCGGTTCATGATGCTTTCATTATACAAAATTTGCACCATTTTGTAAAGCAGCAACTTTACAAAACAAAAACAGCTTGCAGCCTCAACGGTTACAAGCTGTCAGTCTTATTTAAAAAGTGGGGTTGAGAAATATCTTTCGGCTGTGTCGGGAAGTACGGTTACAACCGTCTTGCCTTTGCCGAGCTTCTTTGCAAGCTTCATCGCTGCCGCAACATTGGTTCCGCTTGAAATTCCGCACATTATGCCTTCCTTCGCTGCAAGGTCACGTGCTGTCTGCAAAGCTTCTTCATCCTTGATGATGCAGACATCGTTGTAAATGCTTGTATTAAGGATGTCAGGGATAAGTCCGTCACCGATACCCATCTGAATGTGTGTGCCTATCGAACCACCTGAAAGGATAGCTGCGTGTTCAGGCTCAACAGCCCAGATTTCAATTTCCGGATTTTTCTCCTTGAGAGTTTCACCGATACCTGTGATAGTACCGCCTGTTCCGATGCCCGAGCAGAAGCCGTGGATCGGTCCGTCAACCTGACTGAGAATTTCAACACCTGTCTGCTTACGCTGAATTTCAACATTTGCAGGATTTTCAAACTGCTGAGGAACAAAAACATTCGGGTTTTCGTCACGCATTTTAAGTGCAAGCTTCAGGCACTCGTCGATACAGTCGCCGATATTACCTGCATCGTGCACATAGATTACCTCTGCACCGTAATGCTCAACGATCTTTCTTCTCTCCTCACTTACGGAGTCAGGCATGATGATGATAGCCTTATATCCGCGAACCGCACTCACGAGTGCAAGTCCGATACCCTGATTTCCGCTTGTAGGTTCAACGATTATAGTGTCCTTATTGATCTTTCCGCGCTTTTCCGCATCAAGTATCATATTGTATGCGGTTCTCGTCTTGATTGAACCACCGACATTGAGTCCTTCGTACTTGACGAGAATCTCAGCACTGTCATCATCAACCATATTTGAGAGTCTGATAAGAGGTGTATTACCCATAGCCTCTAAAACATTATTATAAATCATCCGATCTACCCCTGATACTTTTTACTTATAAGATATGCCTGAATTGAAAACCTGACATACTGTCAAACAAAAATCAATATAGTATAACACAGAAAACCACATATAGCAAGATTTGAGTTGAAAAAATAATTTTTATTATTGACACAAAAATACCATTGTGTTACAATTGCTCCGCATTTTGGAATAGATGTTATTTAAGTAAACTATATTAAACTAATTCAAGGAGGAGAAACAAATGAAAAAAACTGCAATCAAAATCATCTCTTTGGTACTCGTTCTGATTATGGTCGCTTCCGCATCACCCATAAGCGCGGCAGCTATCAAAAAGACTGTACCGTCAGAGAGCACAGGACACACACTTGTACTTAAAAGCGATCACCTCACAGTAGCAAGAAGAAAAACAATCCAGATGACAGCTACCGTTACAAACGTTGACGAGCAGCCCGTTATCTACTGGGCATCCTCAGACGAAAGCATCGCAACTGTTGACCACAACGGTATCGTAAAGGGCGTTAACGTAGGCGTCGTTACTATTGCTGCCGCAACTGTTGTCGACGGAGAAGTGCTCAGCGGTGAATTCACTATCAACGTAGTAAGACAGAATAATTTCCTCAGAAATCTTCTTGAGGACAAGCAGATTCTCAGCTATCAGTACAGCTATGTAGATGACTATTACTACACAAACGATAAGGACGCATGGCAGTACGACTTCGGCTTCGGTAAGATTTACGACTTCGTATCACCCTACATTCTTCTCGAGTATGACTACATCCGCGTTTTCTTCACCTATGAAAACAAGGACTGGATGCTTCAGATGTGGAAGGGTCAGTACGGACTTGTATTCTACGGCGGCGAGATAGGTATTTACAACAGACCACACTCAGACAAGGGCATTAACGAGTGGACATTCTTCAACTGTCCTGCTGAAGAGGATTGGCTCGATATGGAAATGACTCTCTGGCACGAGCAGCTCGACGGCACATGGAACCGCGAATTTACAAGAGAGTATGACAAGTACTGGTGGTGCACAGGCTTTAAAAACGGTCACCTCCGTCAGGAGGAGCCCGCAGACGAGCTTCGTCTCACAGGTAGAATCACATTCAAGGACGAAGAAATGACAAAGCTTGTTGCAGACGGTCTTGCAGAGTGCGGACTTGTAAGAGCTGACAGCAAAAACGCTATGGGTGTTGACTCAATTTACGTTGACGGCAAAGACATCCACTTCAGCTGGCAGAACGTTTCTGAAGCAGAAAGCACGATGTTTATAAAGGTAAGCACAGGTATCCTCGGTTCACTTCTCGTGCTTCCGTTCGCTCCGGTAATCCTTCCGTTTGTCGGTGCTTACGCTGTGCTGGTTCTTCTTACATCAGGAATTCTTTAATACAGCCTTTCAGGAGATTGCATATGCAGTCTCCTGTTTTTTATATTTTCATCTCATATCATAGGGTCGATTCACGAATCGACCCAAGTAAAAAAATAACCCCCGTAACAAGGACGGGGATTAATCGAAAAAGCTTTCTTCCGGTGCTTTTTCAAAAACTATTATATCTTCAACTCTGCAATTAAGAATCAGACAAAGGTCATTAAGCTTTTGCGTTGTTATTCCTTTTCCGTTTCGGATTCTGTCAATCGTTGCACTGCTTATGCCGTATTTGTTGATAAGCTTGTATGTGCTTTCGCCGCGTTCTTTCAAAGTTTTCCAAAATGGGTCATATATTATCATTTTAATCACCATAATAATGGTACTTTGAGTTTAATCTCTTGACAATGGTCATAAATATGACTACAATTACAATAACAGATTATAACAAACGGGGTGTAAAAATGAAAAATAAAACTTTGATAATCATTCTTTGTGTAATATCGGCAATAGCTATTCTTTGTGCAGGTGTTTTTGGTACGCTTTACTTCGTAAACAAAGGCAATTCACAAAACACAAACGCATCGAATCATTCTCTCAGGGACAATAATCTGAACCTTTCTGAAAACACCGATGACAACACTGCTGTCACTTCCGAAAACCAGAATCTTTTTAAAATCGGTGGAATGTCTGTTTTCGTCAATGGCATACACATTTACAAAGAGTTTCATCTGGACGAAAACAGAGTTGACTTTGTTTTAGAAAATCAGAAAAAGAATGTACAAAAAGTGATTTATATGCGATATTTCCCTGTTGCTACAAATGGTGTGAAAACATACAACGAGGAAACTGTCCACTGCGACCCGTATTTGTGCTTCAATGGCGATAAGCTTTATTGGTCAGAAAACGACCGTACATCAGGTAATGCCTACGTCTTTTGCTACGATATTGCAACTGAACAAACCAAAAAGGTTTTCAACCTTGAATATGAAAGCGGCAACAACGCTTTGGTACTTTTTGAGGACGAAGAAAACATATACTACACCGATCGTTCTAATGTAAAAAGTGCTGACGATAGCAGCCTTTATGTAATATACACCAATTTATCAAAGTACAACATAAAAACGGGTACAAAAACTATAATAGAAGACCGCATTTCTTTTTCTTTTCAGGTTAAGGAGGCTTATTATGATCAGTCTTTCGATCTTGTAACTGAAAACGGGAAACTGATATACACACAACTGAATGCTGATAACAGTAAGACTTTGAAGGTTTTTGACTTTGCTTCCGAAAAATCTTTCGAGATATGCGAAGCTACAGATTTTTACTACCATACAGAAAATCAGATTTTCTTCTTCCACCTTGCTGACTTTTATGACAAAATCGGAAAGAATGATGTTCTGAACGGTTTTACGCTGTACAGTTGTGATTTGAACGGTGCAAATTTAAAAGAACTCTGCACCTTCGATTCAATTCCGGTCAATTCGTTTGAGTGGCCATCGGTTTTTGACCCGACAGTGAACGGCACAAGTGATTATTTTTATTTTTTAGGATACGAATTTGACATCAAAACTTCATCATATGAAAAAATATATGATCATACGAAGGGATACACGACCACATCTGACGACAAATTGTATCTGATGACTCTCGAAAACGGTCTACTGAAAACATATGACCTTAACAGTGGTTTTGACAACAGGGTTCTCCTTGCTTCTGAAAACATCGCCGGTTATTATAATGACTATACTGATAATTCTGAACTTCTTATACCTTACGTGGCATCAATATTTAGCTTTGTTCAGAATGACAGTCTGTACACGTATCGTCTGAATTTTGATAACGAGTACAATATTACAACCGCCTACCTTAATAACATCCCCTTCAACAAATAACAACAAACAACGGCAGAGGATTTCTCCCCTGCCGTTAATTTTATTGATTTTAAATTACATAAGGCTATTGTAAAGAGCTGTGATTTCTTCAACGCTTGTGTCGCGCGGGTTACCCGGACGGCAAGCATCGTCAAATGCTGACTGTGCAAGGAACGGGATATCCTCTGCCTTAACGATTTCCTTAAGGTCTGCAGGAATGCCAACGTCTGCTGAAAGCTTCTTAACAGCATCAACAGCTGCCTTGCGGTACTCTTCAACGCTCATATTCTCTGTGCCTTCAACGCCCATTGCCTTTGCAATTTCTCTGTACTTCTCGCCTGTTTCGGGAGCGTTGTACTCCATAATTGTCGGAAGAAGGATTGCATTAGCAACACCGTGAGGTGTGTCATAAAGTGCACCGAGAGGATGTGCCATTGAGTGTACGATACCAAGGCCAACGTTTGAGAAGCCCATACCTGCAACGTACTGACCGAGAGCCATGCCTTCTCTGCCTTCGTCTGTGTTTTCAACAGCACCACGGAGGCTCTTTGCGATAATTTCGATAGCCTTGATATGGAACATATCTGAAAGCTCCCATGCACCCTTTGTGATGTAGCCTTCGATAGCGTGTGTAAGAGCATCCATACCTGTTGCTGCTGTGAGACCTTTGGGCATTGTAGCCATCATATCGGGGTCAACAACTGCTACAACGGGGATGTCGTGAACGTCAACGCAAACCATCTTGCGATTCTTTTCAACGTCTGTGATAACATAGTTGATTGTAACCTCAGCTGCTGTACCTGCTGTTGTGGGAACAGCGATGATAGGAACGCAGGGCTTTGTTGTGGGAGCTACGCCCTCAAGTGAACGCACATCAGCAAACTCAGGGTTTGTGATGATGATACCTACAGCCTTAGCTGTGTCCATTGAAGAACCGCCGCCGATAGCAACGATGCAGTCAGCCTCAGCTGCCTTGAAAGCTTCAACGCCTGCCTGTACGTTTTCGATTGTCGGGTTGGGCTTGATGTCGCTGAACATAACGTAGTCGATGCCTGCAGCCTCGAGAACGTCAGTTACCTTCTTTGAAACGCCGAACTTGATAAGGTCGGGGTCAGAGGCAACAAAAACTTTTTTGAATCCACGTGCCTTGATTTCATCAGGGATAGCATTGATAGCGCCCTTGCCGTGGTATGAAGTTTCATTAAGTACAAATCTGTTCATTGGTTATCATTCTCCTTTTGCCGATATACGGCTAATTTTAACAAGTATATTATAATACTAATCACGCTAAATTTCCATTGACAAATTGTTAACAATGTGAATTGTTTTTATGTTCAAAATGACTATTTTTTACTAGCGAAAATTTTTATTTTCAAGTCACACAATATGTGGTATTACAACAAAAAGCCCGACCACTATTCCCTATTAATTTGTAAGAAAAAGCAGGTAAAAACGCTTGACTTTATTCACTTTTATATGTATAATACTAAAGCTGTGAAATTTTCGAACACAGCATCCTTGCCACTACGGTGGCCGGAAGACCAGAAGGAGGTGCTTTTAGAATGGCAGTAGGTAACTATGAGGCAATGCTCGTTTTTTCTGTTAAGGAGAGCGAGGACGCAGCTAAGGCTTTGGTAGAGAAGTTCAAGGCTCTTGTAGAGAAGAACGGTACTGTTGAAAGCGTTGATGAGTGGGGTAAGAGAAAGCTTGCTTACGCTATCAACTACGAGACAGAAGGCTACTATGCTCTTTACAACTTCAGCTCTGAGCCGGAATTCCCTGCAGAGCTCAGCCGTGTTCTTAACATTACAGACGGCGTGCTTCGTTCACTTATAATCAAGAAATAAGGGAGGAAGCGACAATGATTAACAATGTAGTTTTGATGGGTAGACTTGTCGCAACTCCTGAGTTGCGAAATACCCAGAACGGAATTGCCGTAACAACTTTCACTCTCGCTGTTGAGCGTTCATTCGCTCGTGCAGGTGAGCAGAGACAGGCTGATTTCATCAACTGTGTTGCATGGAGAAATTCTGCTGAGTTCATCTCAAGATATTTCCAGAAGGGCTCAATGCTCGCAATCACAGGTTCACTTCAGACCCGTAACTATGAAGATAAAAACGGCAACAAGAGAACAGCAACGGAAGTAATCGTAGACCAGGCAAGTTTCTGCGGCTCAAAGGCAGAAACAGGAACATCAGGCTACTCAGCTCCGTCTGCTATGCCTGCAGCGCCCTCATTTGCAACCGGTTCAGAAGGTGACTTTGAGGAGATCGCAGGTGACGACGATTTGCCGTTCTGAGCAAATTGTCCTGACTAAAATAGGAGGTATTTTACAATGGCTTATGATAAGAACAACGGCCGTCCTAACAGAAAGGGCCGTAAAAAGGTTTGTTCATTCTGCGTTGATAAGGTAGAAGCAATCGACTACAAGGATATCAACAAGCTCAACAAGTACACTTCAGACAGAGGCAAGATCCTTCCCCGTCGTGTAACAGGTACTTGCGCTAAGCATCAGAGAGAGCTTACAACAGCTATCAAGCGTGCTCGTCACGTAGCTCTTATGGCTTACACAGCTGACTGATTAAATCAATAATCAACACACCGCAGTTTCTTCGGATTCTGCGGTGTTTTTCTATCTCCCTCCCCTACAAGATTGACTTTTGAGTGAAATTTTTGTATAATATTTGCCGGTATCTTATCGCTTCGCGATACCCCTTTGTCACTTCATGACATTTCCCCTTTCAGGGGAAATACCAAAAACAAAGACATATCAACAATATAAAATCCTTCAAAAAAACAACCACACTTTACCTTTTAATGAATCAATTTTTTAAGAAATTCTACCTCTTATATTTCCCCTGAAAGGGGAAATGTCGCAACGCGACAAAGGGGTGGCCGAAGGGCAAGTCATTAACCATACAAAGGAGACTGACCTATGCCAAAAGATTTTAAATACACAGGTTACAATAAAAATCTTCGTGCAAACTCCCGCGCATTAAGGAAAGAAATGACTCCTGAGGAAAAACAACTATGGTATCACTTTTTAAAAAACTACCCTATCAGATTTAATCGTCAGCGTCCTATAGGTAATTACATTGTTGACTTTTATTCATCAAAAGCAAAAATCGCTATCGAAATTGATGGTTGTCAACACTATGAAGAGTCAAATCTTATTGCAGATGCTGAACGAACCGATTTTATCAACAGCCTTGGCATTGATGTTATCCGATTTTCAAATCACGATATAAAAATAAACTTCGAAGGTGTTTGTTTATACATTGACAAAAAAATCTGTGAAAAGCTCGGACTTGACAGTCAGATTTTCTAAATTTAAAGTCGCTTCGCGACACCCATCCGCCCTGTCGGGCACCTTCCCTTTCAGAGAAGGTCACACAAAGTTAACTTTCATAAAAATCAAATTTGAGTAAACACTCTTATTCCCCCTGAAAGGGGAAATGTCGCAACGCGACAAAGGAGTGAACAAAGGACAGTTTTACGGTTTTAATTAAAGTTTAAATAAATATCAGGAGAGGTATTATATGTTCGAAAGCATCAAAACAGGTTTATCTGCGGCACTGGACTGGTTTCAGAACGCTGTCGGCGTAACCAACACAGCACTCTACACTTACATCCTCATCATTCTGCTTGTTCTTGCAGGTCTTTACTTTACCGTAAGAACACGTTTTGCTCCGTTCCGTCTTTTCGGTGAGCAGATCCGTGCAGTTATGGAAAAGCCTTCAGACGGAAAGAATGTTTCGTCCTTCCAGGCGCTTATGGTTTCTACAGCTTCACGTGTCGGCACAGGTAACATTGTCGGTGTTTCGACAGCGATCTGTCTCGGTGGATTCGGCTCAGTTTTCTGGATGTGGGTTATCGCTATCATCGGCAGCGCCTCCGCATTCATCGAAAGTACACTCGCACAGATTTACAAGAAAAAGGGTCCTGACGGTTGCTACGGCGGCCCCGCATATTACATTCAGGGCGCACTTAAAAACAAACCCCTTGCAATCATTTTCTCAGTTCTCCTTGTTGCCACTTACGGTGTAGGCTTCAATATGCTCGCATCATACAATCTGCAGTCAACATTCTCAGCGTACAGCTTCTACGATGCAAAAACAACTCCGTGGATTATCGGTGCTGTCGTTGCTGCTTTGGTTGCATTCTGCCTTTTCGGCGGTGGCAAAAGAGTTGTTAAAATCACAAGCTTCCTCGTGCCGATTATGGGCGTTACATACATACTTGTTGCAATTATTGTTACAATCATCAACGCTAAGTTCCTTCCTGAAGTTTTCACACGAATCTTCACAGAAGCTTTTGATTTCAAATCAATCTTTGGTGGATTTACAGGCTCCTGCATTATGTTCGGTATCAAGCGTGGTCTTTTCTCTAACGAGGCAGGTGTAGGTTCAGCTCCGAATGCATCAGCATCAGCAGACGTAAGCCATCCCGTAAAGCAGGGACTCGTTCAGGTTCTTTCAGTTTTCATTGATACAATTCTTATCTGCTCTGCAACAGCATTCCTTTGCATGTGTTCAGGCGTTGAGCCGACAGAGGAGCTCTCAGGTGCACCGTACGTGCAGGCAGCTCTCAGCGCTGCTTTCGGCAAGGCAGGTCCGATTTTCATTACAGTGGCAATGATCCTTTTCGCCTTCACTACCCTTCTCGGCAACCTTTACTACGTTGATCAGGGTATCGCTTTCATCAACGGTAAAGTTCCCGGCAAAAAGTTCACAGCTGTTTACCGTATCATCGCATCCCTGCTCATTCTTCTCGGTGCAGGACTCAATGCAACGCTTCTTTGGGACCTTTCAGATGTGCTGATGGGTGCTATGACAATCATTAACATTCCCGTTATCGTTATCCTCGGCAAGTACGCACTCCGTGCACTCAGGGATTACGAATCACAGAAAAAAGCAGGTAAGGTGCCTGTATTTAAAGCAAAGAACATTGATCTTCCTCACGAGGTTGATTACTGGAAATAAAATTCAAGGGACTATGAAAATAGTCCCTTTATTTATTCGCAAATAACTCTTTTATTTTTCATAAATATGGTGTATAATGCAGATATAATCTTATAAGGAGATTTTATTATGGCTAAAAATATTCTTGTTACCGGTGGCGCAGGCTTCATCGGCAGTAATTTCATTTATTATATGCAGCGTAAGCATCCTGACTACCGTCTTGTGTGCCTTGACGCTCTTACCTATGCAGGAAACCTTTACACTCTCGACGATGCAAGGGGCGACAATTTCCGTTTCGTGCTTGGCGACATCTGCGACCGTAAGCTCGTTTTTGAGCTTTGTGAAGAGGAGAAGTTTGATGTAATCATCAATTTTGCTGCAGAGAGCCACGTTGACCGTTCAATCGAAAACCCCGAGGTTTTCCTCAAGACAAATATTCTCGGCACTCAGGTACTTCTTGATGCTTGTAACAAATATTCAATCCCCCGTTACCATCAGGTTTCAACAGATGAGGTTTACGGTGACCTTCCTCTCGACCGTCCTGACCTCTTCTTTACGGAGGATACACCTATCCACACATCTTCTCCGTACTCTGCGAGTAAGGCTTCTGCAGACCTTCTTGTTATGGCTTACCACCGTACATTCGGTACACCTGTTACAATCTCACGTTGTTCAAACAACTACGGTCCGTATCAGTTCCCCGAAAAGCTTATTCCCGTTATGATCGCAAAGGCTCTTGCTGACGAAAAGCTTCCCGTTTACGGTGAAGGCCTTAACGTTCGCGACTGGCTCTACGTTGATGACCACTGCAAGGCAATCGATATGATCGTTGAAAACGGCAAAATCGGTGAGGTTTATAACATTGGCGGTCACAACGAAAAGGCTAACATCGACGTTGTAAAGACTATACTCAAGGCTGTCGGCAAGGATGAAAGTCTTATTACGTTCGTAAAAGACCGTCCGGGTCACGATATGCGTTATGCTATCGATCCTGCTAAAATCCACGCTGAACTCGGCTGGGAACCCGAAACACTCTTTAACGAAGGTATTCAGAAGACAATCGAATGGTACCTCAATAACCGTGAGTGGTGGGAGAAGATTCTCAGTGGCGAATATGTAAATTACAGAGGTTGATTTTATGAAAAGATTTTTCGCACTTTTCCTCACAGTTCTTCTCGCCTTCACTCTTTTCGGATGTGGCGAACAGGAGGGTGATCTCGGCAAGCAGACAACTGTTGACGAGCAGAACGGTTACACTCTTACTCAGGAAGTGAAAAATTTCAAATTCAAAGAGGAAGAAGATTCACTCGAGAAAATAGAAAATCTCCGCAAGGACGGCTTCAAAGTCACTGAGGAAAACGCAACCGGTGAAATCAAAACAAAAGCTGATGCTTTTGAACTTGCGCTTAAGGAGGTAACTGTCGAATTTAACACAATCACTTCTTATTTCGACAGAACCCGTGGTATCTGGAAGGTTATCTTTTCCGATGTTACTGAAACTGAGGCTGAAGACGGAAGTATTTCACGAACAAGCGTGACAAAAGAAACCATTTACCTTGACGAGGCAGGTTACACACTCTACGCTTATACTGAATAATGAAAAAATCGCTCGAAAACTTTCGGGCGATTTGATTTATGGTGACATTATGAATACTATCGCAAAAATCAAAACAGATTTTCCTACAAAATTCGGCATACCACGGCAGAGCGGTCTTGTTGAAGAACTGAAAGGAACAATTATTTTCGAGCCTACCTACCGTAACGCTGATGCAATCCGCGGACTCGAGGAGTTTTCACACATCTGGCTTATCTGGAAGTTTTCCACAGGTGTCACTGAAAGCTGGTCACCTACAGTACGACCGCCTAAGCTCGGTGGAAATACCAAAGTCGGTGTTTTCGCCTCACGATCACCTTTCAGGCCGACCTCACTCGGACTTTCATCCGTCAGACTTGAAAGCATTGAATATTCTGAAAAATACGGCCCAATCCTTCACGTTGCAGGCGCAGACCTTATGGATAACACTGCAATCGTCGACATCAAGCCGTATGTCCCCTACTCAGACTGTCATACGGATGCTACAGGCGGTTTTTCACAGGATGGAAACTCGCAGCTGCTGAAGGTCGAAGTTTCTGAGCGAATGCTGTCAGCAGTTCCTGAAGAAAAACGCAACGCACTGGTAAAAGTCCTTGCATTGGACCCGAGACCCTCTTATCAGAATGATGAAAACCGTGTCTACGGATTTGGTTTCGCAGGGTTTGAAATCAAATTTTCTGTAGTAAATGATACACTTTATGTGCGTGAGATTACAAAAAACGAAGACTAAAAGAAAAAGACCGTTGGAAAACCAACGGTCTTTAAAAAATCCATTTGAGAGAGATTACTTAATCTCGATCTGTGCGCCAACTTCTTCGAGCTTAGCCTTGATTTCCTCAGCCTCGTCCTTAGAAACGCCTTCCTTAACAGCCTTCGGAGCGCCATCAACAAGAGCCTTTGCCTCACCAAGGCCAAGACCGGTGATTTCACGAACAACCTTGATAACCTTGATTTTCTCTGCGCCTGCTGCTTTAAGAACAACGTCAAATTCGGTTTTCTCTTCAGCGGCTGCACCACCTGCTGCAGGAGCTGC
>JAXJUJ010000251.1:0-2997 GCA_036309125.1 Acutalibacteraceae bacterium
ATCTGAAGCAGATACTTTGTCAAAAAGACGAGTCACGGCTCCCCGTAGGCAGTCGACTGCCACCGTTTACTCATATCCGCTTGATTTTATTTTAAACATCTCGTTACAGTATATGCCTTAAATTTTAAGGCGGAAACAAATTTTTTTAATAACCCCTTTACAAAACCGAAAATGTGTGATAAAATACCTTCGCTATGTTTCCGTTTCTCGGATTTTGGGTTTGACCGCACAGCGGTATTCACCTGCCTTAACCTGGGATTTTGGAGCATATAAAATATTTTTAATGAGGTGAAAATAATGACACAGGCAGAGAAGCAGGCTATCATGGCTGAGTACGCTCTTCACGAGGGTGACACAGGTTCACCTGAGGTACAGATCGCTGTTCTTACAAAGAGAATCAACGACCTTACAGAGCATCTCAAGGAGCACAAGAAGGACCATCACTCAAGACGTGGTCTTCTTAAGATGGTTGGTCACAGACGTAACCTTCTTGCTTACTTGCAGAAGGTTGACATCGAAAGATACCGTTCAATCATCGCAAGACTTGGCATTCGTAAATAATTACGGCATTTGGGGCAGACAGCAAATTCAGCATTTACTGTCTGCCTTGTTGTGTAATTATAACGTATTAATTTGAATCTATTGTCAGGCAAAAGCTTTGGATTTTAGCAGTGAATTGATGGCTTGAAGTTCAAGCTATGAGTTTATTGCTAAATCCCTTGCCTGACATGGAAATATAAATTTTCAGAGAGGTAAAGAAAGATGTTTTTTAAAGATTTCAGAACATTTGAAACAACACTCGCAGGCCGTCCGCTCGTAGTTGAAGTTGGTAAGATGGCTCAGCTCGCAGGCGGTTCATGTCTTATCCGCTATGGCGAAACAGAAGTTCTTTGTACAGCTACAATGGCTGACAAGCCCAGAGAAGGCGTAGATTTCTTCCCGCTTTCAGTTGACTTTGAAGAGAAGCTTTACGCAGTAGGCCGTATCCCGGGCTCATTCCAGCGCCGTGAGGGTAAGGCAAGTGAAAAGGCAACTCTTGCATCACGTGTTATCGACCGTCCTATCCGTCCGCTTTTCCCGAAGGATATGCGTAACGACGTAGGCGTTGTTGCAACAGTTATGTCAGTTGACCCTGACTGCTCACCCGAAATCACAGCTATGATCGGTGTATCTGTAGCTATTTCAATCTCAGCTATTCCATGGGATGGTCCGATCTCAGGTGTATCAGTTGGTCTTGTTAACGGTGAATACGTTATCAACCCGACAGAGGCTCAGAGAGAAGTTTCTGAGATGGCTGTTACAGTTGCATCAACAAAAGACCTTGTTGCAATGATCGAAGCAGGTGCAAACGAAGTTTCAAACGACGATATGTTTGACGGTATTATGTATGCACACAAGGTTAACCAGGAAATCGTTAAGTTTATCGAAGACATCACAGCAGAAGTTGGTAAGGAAAAGATTTCATTTGAATCAAACGATCCTGCTCCTGAGATGTTTGAAGCAATCAAAGAGTTCGCTATTGAGGACGTTAAGGTTGCTCTTGATACAGATGACAAGCGTGTACGTGACGAAGCTCTTCGTCCTATCTACGATGCAGTTCACGCTAAGTTTGACGAAATCTATCCCGAGGAAATCGCAAAGATCGACGATTGCCTTTACAAGCTTCAGAAGTTCATCGTTCGTCGTTGGCTTCTTGATGAAGGCAAGCGTGTTGACGGCCGTGGTATCGATGAAATCCGTCCGCTTAACGCTGAAGTTGATCTTCTCAGCCGTGTTCACGGTTCAGGTATGTTCACTCGTGGTCAGACACAGTGCCTTACAATCACAACACTCGGTTCAATGAGCAACGCTCAGATTCTTGACGGCATTGATAACGAGGAAACAAAGAGATATATGCACCACTACAACTTCCCGTCATACTCAGTTGGCGAAACTCGCCCGAGCAGAGGACCGGGACGTCGTGAAATCGGTCACGGTGCACTTGCAGAAAGAGCACTTCTTCCTGTTATTCCTTCAGTTGAAGAGTTCCCGTACTGTATCCGTACAGTATCTGAGGTTCTTTCTTCAAACGGTTCAACATCACAGGGTTCAATCTGTGGTTCAACACTTTCACTTATGGCAGCAGGTGTTCCTATCAAGGCTCCCGTTGCAGGCATTTCATGTGGTCTTGTTACAGAGGGCGACCGCTTTATGACAATGGTTGATATCCAGGGTCTCGAAGATTTCTTCGGCGATATGGACTTCAAGGTAGCAGGTACACACAAGGGTATCACAGCTATCCAGATGGACCTCAAGGTTCACGGTCTTACACCTGAAATCATCCGTGAAGCTCTTGATAAGACATACAAGGCTCGTCTTTATATCCTTGACGAGATTATGCTTCCCGCAATTTCAGAGCCGAGAGCTGAGCTTTCAAAGTATGCTCCGAAGATGCTTTCAACAAAGGTTCCTGTTGATAAGATTGCTGAAGTTATCGGTAAGCAGGGTAAGGTTATCCAGAAGATCTGCGCAGAGTGCGACTGTAAGGTTGACGTTGAAGAAGACGGTAGCGTATTTGTTTGTGCTCAGGATATCGAAAATGCAAGACGTGCAATCTTTATGATTGAAACAATTGCAAACGATCCTGAAGTAGGCGCAATATACAAGGGCGTAGTTACAAGAGTTATGGACTTCGGAGCATTCGTTGAAATCGCACCGGGCAAGGAAGGTCTTGTACACGTAAGCCACCTCGATGTTAAGAGAACAGAGAACGTTACAGATGTTGTAAATATCGGTGACGAAGTTATCGTTAAGGTTCGCGAAATCGACGAGCAGGGCAGAATCAACCTTTCACGCCGTGAGGCTCTTATCGAGGTTGAGGGTCTTGTTCCTGAAAACGAAATCTCTGATGCACCGCGTCGTCCTTCAGGCGACCGCCGCAGAGGTAACGGCAACAGAGGCAAGAGAAACTAATCTGTTGCAAAACTGAATTATAAAATTAAGACCGACAGAGCAATC
>JAXJUJ010000252.1:0-6921 GCA_036309125.1 Acutalibacteraceae bacterium
GCGATTTTAAATAGTGCGTTGCCTCCCTTGCCTAAAGGGAGGTGGATTTTGCGAAGCAAAAGACGGAGGGATACTTTTATAAAAAACATTGAAATATCGTTGTTTTCTTTAAAAATATCCCCCAGTCACGACTTCGTCGCGCCAGCCCCCTTTAGGCAAGGGGGCCATATAACTGCACTATCAAAGATCGCGACAAACCCAAATTTGTGCTTCTGAACAGTTAAAATCTGTTATAATATCAGAATTTTTAAAAAATTTATGTCACAAATCGCATTTAGGCTGACTACTAAATGAAGAGAAAAATAATGAGGTGGTTCATTATGCTTTAGTTGTCCCCTAAAAAAGACTAAAAATTTAAAGGAGATTTTATTATGAAAAAGGTTTTATCGTTAGCTTTGGCACTTATAATGATACTTTCAATCGGCACTCTTGCTGCCTCGGCAGAAACTTATACATCCATTACGGTTGCACCAACGTTGCAGCACGTCCGTAAAGGCAACACGGCATACTATCCTATAAAGTTCGATATGGACGAATACACGTCACCTGACGATTATGTTTATTTTCCTGAAGGAACGGGAAACGAAATCGATATCGTCGGCACACACATCGAGCTTGGCTATTCATACGCAAAGGACACGCTGAAATTTGTCGATGCGATTCCGTCCGAAGCCTTATATAACCTTGGCGGTACCGTAAAGGTAACGGAGCAGGGAGTATCTGAAGAGGACTCAAGAGAAAACTATTTCATTATTGAAATTGATTTTCTTGGTACAGAGGGTCTTGTAGGCGAATATTTCTTCAATCTTCAGTTTGAAGTTCTCAAAGAAGAATTTTTCTATAAAGATGCATCAAATATTGCAAGAACATTACTCCGTTCCTATCCCGTGTTTGCAGATTATGATAATTTTATCTTTGAAGACTGCGTATGGGAAGTTACAGACAGAAAGGGCAGAATTCACGATTTAAGCAGCAAGATAGAAACAAGCTACTTTATAATCGATGACGGCTTTATGGATTCAGATTACAACGATCTTTTAATTAAAAATTACGAGCCGTTTATTCCTCCCGTCACAGAATGTGATATAACTGAAGTAACATATATCCAGCAGGAAGATACTCACAAAGATTTCACAGTTACAGCAAACGGCAGAAAGCAGATGATTCAGTTCATCGAGCCTGATGGCGGTACAAGAACATATGACAGATACAACAAGAATGTTTCAATCACAAGCTACAATGCGAACGGTGAAGTTGTCAACGCAATGGCACGTGATCTTGCTTATGAAGTATGGGAAATTTACTCTAATATGAGCGTTGGCGTTCAGATCAGAGTGCGTGGTAAAGAAGACTACAAGTGGGACAGCGGTACATATAGCTTTACTGTTAAGAAATACGATCCTTTTATAAGCTTACGTCTTTTGGCTACAGAAGGTTCAAAAGGTAAAGTGCCTGTTGAGGTTATCGCAGATTCGAAGACAGAAAAGGTAATGTTTAAAATGAGAAACGGAACATCCGTAACGGTTTCAGCTTTCACAACGGACGAAAACGGGAACAGAGTATTCGTCGGTAACGCGTGGGCGAACGATGAGATGTACAACGAAATAAAGGTTTATATCAGACACAACAATGCGTGGATACATGTCGGTTCACCCCTCTATTTTGTTTATCCTGAAAAATAAGTTCATTTTACTCCAAAGATAAGGAGGTACTCATTATGAAAAAGGTTTTATCAGTGTTTTTAGTACTGATAATAATACTTTCTGTCGGTACGGTTGGTGTTTCATCCTATGAATCAAATGATTATATATGGATTCAAACTTCTCGCCTCGGCGCTAAGGTTGACAATTATTTATATTTTCCTGTCTACTATGACGATGACAGCTATCTTTACACAGACGAGGATGAAATAATCAGAATTACTTTTCCGTTTACGTATGACCCCGAAATATTAAAACCTGTCGAGGTTACACCTTCAGAGGCGCTTTACGGCATGAATTTTAAAAGTGAAATTTCGAGGGTAGATGTATATACGTACATTGATGAATATGGCGTTGAGATTACATATCCGTATTTTTATGCTGACATTACTTTTGACGGTGGTGCAAAAATCAACAACGGCGAAGTTCTTTTTAACGTAAAAATGGAAATCATAGGCGAAACTACTTCTAACTCCGGAGGTCCGATATTTGATAGTTTTTTCCTTGTTGAAGATCTCGAACAGGAAAAGATGACTTGCTGCAAATGGGAAGTGGTTGATAAATCCGGAAAAGTTGTACGAGATATGTCATCAAAAATCCAGCATAATTATCGTTTAGACATAGATGACACAGATGATAATTTAACCTTAAATAACTACGAACCGTTTATCCCTTCGACCTCATCAAATGATTATATGTGGATCTCAACTTCACGTTATGGTGCACAGATAGATAATTATTTATATTTCCCTGTTTTCTATGACGATGATCAAGGTTACGCAAGGTTTGTTGATGAAAATTCAACAACCAAAATAGTTTTCCCGTTTTTCTACGATCCTGAATTTTTCAAACCTGTTGATGTTACTCCTTCAGAACAGCTTTACGGTATGAATTTTACAGGTGAAATTTCAGTAATTGATGTATATACATACATCAGCAAATCCGGACATGAAATAACATATCCTTATTTCTATGTAGAAATAACTTTTGACGGCGGTGCTGAAATTGAACAGGGCGATGTTCTCTTTAATGTCAAGCTTGAGATTATCAGTGAAACCGCATCTAATGTAAGCGGAGAACTTTTTGACAGCTATTTCATAGTTGAAGATCTTGAAAATTCTGTCAGAACTTGTGCAAAATGGGAAATTACTGACGGAAACGGCACAGCAAACGACATTTCATCGCAAATACAGCATAATTACCGTTTGTACCCCGATCACACAGATGATAATTTAACCTTAAATAACTACGAGCTGTTTATTCCTCCCGTTGAAGAAGAGCCTCTTTTTAAAACAGGTGTAACAGAAAAGCACATAAGAAAAGACAATGCTGTGTATTACCCGATACGCTTTGACGGTGGTGAAGGCGTAAGCTACGCTCAGTTCCGTAGCAGTGTTACAGGAAAAGAAACCGGTGTCTGCAGAACAAAAGCAGTAATGAAATTTATTTATGATGCTAATACGGTAGAGTTTATTGACACTATTTCATCAATCGGTCTTCACTTGTTCTCAGGTGATACCAAGGTGCTGGAACGCGGTTCAACGGGTGAAACAGGTCCTGACGGGCAGGAATATGATTATATTGTCGTTGAACTGAATGTCGGCAATATCAACATATCAGACGATTATTCGTTCTTTTACCTTAAGTTCTATGTTCTTGAAGAAAACTTCCTTACAGAGGACGGAAAAGTCAGGACAGTTGTAGCAAATGCTGATTATGAAAAAGCTCCCGGTTCAAAGGGTTGCATATGGCAGTTTAATGACGATAGCGGAGTTCTGTGCGACCTCAGCACCCGTGTTTATCTGTACGATTCAAGTGATTATCCCGAAGTAAGCAGCTATAACGATTTGCTGATAGATGAAGTTCTTACGGGTGATCTGTGGGAAACAGGTCTGAGCTTAACAACGAAAATTACTCCCGCTCACGGCAGAATTGATAATTTCGTTTACTACCCTTGCGAATTTATACCCGGCAAGTATTATTCGGACATTGTGCGCAATATGACGGGATTTGATGATGGTTCAACACAGGTAAAAATGAAAATCAGTTACGATGCAAGAGTTCTGGAATTTATTGATGTTCTCCCGTCAAAGGAGCTTTATGATATTGGCGGAACTGTAACAGTTATCGAATCGGGAGTTATGAATCCTGTGCAGACATATTTTGAATATGTTATCATTCAGGTGGATTTTGACGGATTCACGGGTCTTGATAATAAATATCTCTACAGCCTTAAGTTTAATGTTCTCGAAGAAAAATTTGTCAATTCAAATGGCAGACCGATATCGTATCTGACAATGGAGAGATTTAGCATTGACGGTGTGTGGTCGCATTGCCACTGGACCGTAACGGGTACCAACGGCAGGCAATTTGATCTTACAGAGCTTACAGCGTCAAAATCTACAGCATCGTTTGATTCAACTATCACCTACAACGATCTTATTATTGAAGGCTATGAACCCTTCGACCCGACACTTCTCGTTGAAGAAAAAATGGAGCTTGTCGGCGGTGCAACAGTTATGACTCAGGGTGGCGTGAATTATATCGTTGGTCTTCAGCCTAATCTTACAAAAACAAAGTTCCAGTCAACATACATTGATTCGGAAAATGTAACAGTCGAAATCAATATGTCAACAGCGCGTTACCTTGGTACAGGATCGACCGTAACGGTTAAGTCAGCTGCAACAGGCGAGGTTGTCGCAGAGTATGTAGTTGTAATATACGGTGACGTTGACGGAACAGCTACAATAAACGCAAGAGATGCTGTCGCAATTTCAAATTCAGTTTCAGGTGAAGCTGCAACACTTACAGGTGCGGCAAAGCTCGCAGCAAACGTTGAAGGCACAAGAGCGACAATCAACGCTAAGGATGCATCGGTAATCCGTTCTGTTGCAGGCGGTACGATGATAATTGACCAGTCAACCGGCAAGGGCATCGCTGTATAAAAGGCAGCCAATTCATTGAAAATAAATTCTCTCCTAACAGAAACTCCCGTGGAGCAATCCACGGGAGTTCTTTTTTTGTCGGTTTTTTCTATAGTTTTTCCCTGAACATTTACTTTCTACTGAGAGATAGTATAATGAAATTATAAATTTTAAGAATTTTTCGTTACATTTTGCGTTTTGGCTGACTACATAATGAGAGCAAAAATTAACCCGAAAGGAGGCGGTGCATTTGTCAGCGAGAAAACAGACGACTGCTTTGCTGCAGCAACTATATGATGACTATCGGCTGAAGCTGTTTAATTTCTGCCTTGCCCGTCTCTCGGGTGAACGCGAGTCGGCTGACGATTGCGTACAGGAGGCGTTCCTCGTGCTCAGCTCAAGGCTGAAGGAAGGCGAGAAAATCGAAAACCCGCGGGCTTTCCTCTACCGCACGGCTGAAAACTTTGTCAGACGCAGACAGGAGGAAATGTCAAAGGACACAAAACGTCTTGTTCCTCTTGAAAATGCGACCGAAGCCGCGGCGAGCGATGAAATATATAACGAAACGCTCGACAGCATCGATTTTGATGCCCTTGCTGAACAGCTGATTGCAACGCTTGACGAAGACGAAAAATTGCTCTACAACCTGCGATACATAAAAAACACGCGTGTTGATGAAATCGCAATAGTTCTTAACATTTCGCGGCCCGCGGTCTCAATGAGACTCGTAAGGCTGAAAAACAAAATAACCGATATGGTAACCCGATTAGATTTTGAGAAAGGAGGCTGACCGTTATGACCGTAACCGTTAATAAAGATATTTTTTTTCATTCTGATTTCAACGGAGATTTAACTGAATTTCTTTGCAATTACCTTAACGCTCTTATTGACGAAGAGCTCGAAAAAGAAGATGCAGATTTTGATTTCATTGACGAATGTGCATCCGCAATCAACTTGATCCGTGACGGATTTATCGACGCGGTTATTCCCGTAATTTCTCGCAGAGAGTTTATGGAAAAGCTCGGTATCAGAACGGTACGCTTTTCAAAAGCATTTGCGGCAGTTATCGCCGCGGCGATCATGCTTCTTACAGCAAACGGCATCATCGCAGGCGCAACAGATTATAACTTTATCGAAGAGGTTTCGAAAAAAATAGTTGAAATTTTTAAGCAGGAGGAAGAGCCTCCTGAATCGCCGACTCAACCTGTTCCAACGACGATCGCACCTCCCGTTACTCAGGAAGAATCCACCTCGGCAGTCAGAACGGCTGAAGCAATAACCGTCGAATTCAGCTCACATTTCAAAAAAGAATACAATGTCGGTGAAAGCTTCAGCCCTGACGGAATTCAAGTTTTCCTTCTTTATGATGACGGAAGCAGAACGGAAATAGAAAGAAAGAATTATTCAATAATCAGTTCTCCTAATTTCGGCAAAACGGCAGGCTACGAAACCGTAACCGTGACCTACAAGGGGTTTGAAAACAGCATTAAAGTGAGAATCCTCAATACAAAAGAAACACCGCTTCTTACATCCGTCTATGCAATATTCCCGTCGGATTATGATTTTAAATCCGAAAACCTCGACAATATCGACTTGAGTAATATGCAGGTCTTTGCGGTATACAGCGACAAAAACGAAAAAGAGCTGACGGCGGATGATTACACAGTTGAGATTACCGATATTTCAACCCTGTTCGAGAAAAAGGTAATCGTCACCGTAAAATATGAAACCGTTTCCTGTTCGTTCACGGTGTTTAAGGAATAGAAATATATCAGGGCGTTAAAAATCGACCCAAGCCCTCCTTGCCTAAAGGAGGGTGGCACGGCAAAGCCGTGACGGGAGGATATTACAAAAATAGTTAGATATTCTAAAAAATATCCCTCCACCACTTCGTGGTCCCCCTCCCTTGAGGTAAGGGAGGCAACGCACTAATCCAATTAAAGCAAGTAGGGACGGGCGTCCTCGACCGTCCGATATACATAGACATCCTATCGGTCGCATCCGCCACACAAAATTCAATTTGTTTTGCATATTGTGATTGCCGTCTTTTAGCCAATTCTATCATTTTTTTGCTGTAATCAAAAGCGACAACCGAAGCGCCTCTTTGTGCAAGATACGAAGAATAATTTCCATTGCCACACGCAATATCCAAAATGTAATCCGCAGGATTAGGAGATAGAAGTTCCGTTACTTTGGGACGCACTACCTCTCTGTGAAATTCATTAGATTCGTCACCCATTGCATTATCCCAAAATTGTGCGTTCTCCTCCCAGATTTTTTTACTTTCCTCTGTTCCC